>JAABQB010000030.1 GCA_011391695.1 Desulfobacteraceae bacterium
GATGTGGAAGCAATTGTTCTTTGCTGTGGAACAGATTTTTTCAATCCGGCTGATAAAAAAAATACCTGCGGTTATCACACGCTTCCAAACGTCATAACGGGCATTGAATTCGAAAGGATAGTGAGCGGCACCGGACCCTGCGGCGGACAACTGGTGCGTCCTTCGGATGGAAAACGGATCGAAAAGATTGCTTGGTTCCAGTGCGTGGGATCACGCGATTTGCAGAACAATGCCGATTTCTGCTCCAATATCTGCTGCATGTACGCCATCAAGGAGGCTCTTCTGGCAAAAAGCGGGACAAACGGCGAAGCCGAAACAGTCCTTTTTTATATGGATATGCGCACATTTGGAAAATCATTTCAAAGATACAGGGACAAGGCACAGGGAGAATACGGCGTCCGTTTTGAGAATGCGCGGGTCCATTCGGTCGTTCCTGAAGACGGAACCGGAAATCTTCTTGTCAGATACGTAGATACCTGCGGGAAGATTCATGAAGAATGCTTCGGCATGATCGTGCTGGCAACAGGGCAAAGGCCGGCACAGGGAACCGGGGAACTGGCCGGCATAACGGGAATTTCCCTCAATCCGTGGGGATTCGCCGAAACCGCTCCGTTTTCATTAACTGAGACATCCAGGCCTGGAATTGTTATAGGCGGTTCGTTTTCGGGACAAAAAGATATAAGCGAATCGGTTATCCAGGCATCTGCCGCAGCAACCTGTGCATCAAGAGCTATTATTGCATCCGGAAAAGGCCCGATGCCGGAATCGCCTCCGGAAACGTTTTCACCTGAACTCCTGCGGGAACCGCCGCGTGTGTTGGCAGTGGTCTGTACCTGCGGCAAATCGATCACGGCGTTCACCGATGAAAACAAGCTCTCCGCAAGACTAAAGATCGACCCGGAGGTCGACCAAGTTATTTTTTCCGAGCGGATCTGTACTGCGGACGGATGGAATGAACTTGCCGGACAGATCAGAAAGTACAAGCCGAACCGTCTTCTGATAGGCGCCTGCCTTCCGTACATGTACGGCCGAAAACTTAAAGAATTGGGAAAAGAGACCGGACTTAACGCTTCTCTTGCTGAAATAACTGATATCCGGACTCCGGCAATCCGGTTTTCAGGAGAAAACCCGGGAGAGAATAAGGTTGCTGTTATCATAGAAAGCCTCCTCAGGATGGGTCTTGCTAAGCTTAAACAGGCGGAACCTTCAACAGCCCCCTCTTTGCCTGTGACACGTAACTGCCTTGTAGTCGGCGGCGGAATTGCAGGCATGACGGCGGCGCTGGCCATTGCGGATTCAGGGTCCAGAGTCGATCTTATCGAACACTCTGAAAATCTGGGCGGAAATCTCAAATGGATTACGGAAACGCTCGAAGGTTTTTCAACTCAAACCTTTTTAAACGATACTATTCAAAGGATCGAAAAAAATCCTGGGATAGAGGTACACAAAAGTTCCAGCGTCCTGGCCTCTTTCGGAGAAGCAGGACATTTTATGACCACTGTAGAAAACAGCAAAAAAGAGATCCGGACAATAGAACACGGGGCGATAATTCTGGCTACCGGAGGAAAGGAAACGGAAATCACCGCGTACGGCCATGGAACAAGCGGAGCGATTGTCACACAGAAGGAATTTGAACAAAGGATAACGGCCCGTTCGCTTGACCCTTTGACGCTCTCTTCGGTCGTCATGATTCAGTGCGCCGGGACTCGTGAAGAGCCGAAAAACTACTGCAGCCGCATCTGCTGCGCCGTTTCAATCAAGCAGGCTCTGTTTTTGAAAAAACAGAATCCTGAAATCGCAGTTTACGTGCTTTACCGTGACATGATGACATACGGTTTCACCGAAACCTACTACACGCAGGCAAGAAAGGCGGGGGTCATTTTTATCCGTTACACAAAAGACCGCAAACCCGAAGTTCTGGTTTCCGGTCCGGAACCAAAGGTAAAGTGTTTCGAGCCGACTCTTGGAGAGGATGTCGAAATCACGGCAGACCTGGTTATTCTTGCCGCAGGCGTGGTTCCTGAACTTCCCGCCGGTCTTGCTATGGCCTTCGGTGCATCATGCGATACGGACGGCTTTTTTCTGGAGGCTGAATCGAAATGGCGTCCTGTCGATTCCATTAAAGAAGGGATTTTTGCCTGCGGCCTTGCGCATTCTCCCAGGACTATTGCAGAATCGGTTGCGACTGCGCAAGCGGCGGCCCAGCGTGCGATCCGCATTCTTTCAAGAAACAAACTGCCTTCGGGAAAAGTAACGGCTATGGTCCGTCACAGCATTTGCAGTCTGTGCGAGCAGTGTATAGAAGCCTGCCCCTACGGCGCGAGAAGTTTTGATACGGAAAATGAAAAAATCCTGGTTAATCCCGCAATGTGCCAGGGATGCGGAACATGCGCCACTGTTTGTCCGAACAAGGCCTCCGTGATTGAAGGCTTTTCGACCCGGCAGATGCTCGAAGTCATAGACGCGGCGCTATGAATCTGATTGGAGGTTTATGGAAAATCCGGCACATGATGAAAGCCGGCATGAAGTAAGAAAACATAATCATACTGTTATGGTCATAACCTAATAATATCTTAGGAATATCATGTTCAAGCGACTATATCATTTTCGCCACAGCATTGTCCTGAAGCTGACTGTGACGGTGGGACTAACTCTTCTTGTCTCCATCTCAGTCTGGGCGTATTTCAACATCCGGTCCCAGAAAACAAAAATGATGGATAATTTTATTGCCGGAACAAACCGTCTTAGCGCCACAATAAAACTCGGCACCCATTATTCCATGATGTTAAACTCCCGCCATGAGATCAATGAAATAATCAAAAATATATCGAAGCTGAAGGAAATAGAAAACATCCGCATTTATAACAAGTCGGGAGAAATCAAATTCTCAAACCGTCCTGCCGAGCTTGATATTGCCACTAATATAAAGGCGGAGGCCTGCGATATCTGCCACCGTTCCAAACCTCCGCTCGATAATCTTGATATTTCAGAGAGGACAAGAATTTTTTATTCGCCGAAAGGATACAGGATGCTCGGCATTATCGATCCGATTTACAACGAACCGGGTTGTTCCGCCGATGCATGCCATGTCCATCCAAAGAACAAAAAGATACTTGGCGCACTGGATGTTGTGATCTCGCTGAAAGAGACCGACAGGGCAATTTTTTCGATTGAAAAAGAGATGACTATTCTTGCGTTATTTGTCTTTTTTATAACCTCTGCCATTATTTTCCTTTTCGTTTTGAAATTTGTTAATGAACCCATCAGAAAACTCATTGACGGAACACGCCGGATAGCTGGCGGCAATTATTCCGGAAAAGTTGAAATTGACCAGGATGATGAAATGGGCCAGCTTGCAAACGCCGTTAACAGTATGGGACAGAAGATCGGTGAAAAGCAGGCGGACCTTAATGCTCAGAGGGATGAATATCAGACCCTGTTTGAAAACGTGCCGTGCCTTATCACGGTTCAGGACAGGAATTTCAGACTTTTGAGGTATAATCATGTCTTTGCCAAAAGCTTCAACCCCCGACCGGGTGATTTTTGTTTTCATGCATACAAGGGAAGAAGCAAAAAATGCCCGATATGCCCGGTTGAAAAGACATTTGAAGATGGATTATCTCATTTTGGAGAGGAATCCGGTCCCGATAGAGATGGAACAATTGCCCACTGGCTGTTCACAACCTCTCCCATTCTGAATGAAAAAGGCGAAATCGTCGCCGCGATGGAAATAAGCCTGAATATTACGGAAAGAAAACGCCTCGAGGAAGAGCTTACAAAATCCGAAATAAAATATCATGCCATATTCAACAACATTCCAAACCCGGTATTTGTGCTGAAACAGGATACGCTTTTTATTCTCGACTGCAACGACAGCATAAAAGGAGTATATGGATTCGATAAAGATGAAATCATTAACACTCCTTTTTTAAACCTTTTCCTGGAAAAAGAGAGGACATCCGTTGAGGCTAAATTAAGGAATTCATCAGTCATTACACAGGTTAAACAGCTCTCCAAAAACGGAGGTATAATTTTCGTCAATATCCGCATTTCTCCATCCGAATATCCCGGGGAAAAAGTTCTTCTTGTAACCACAAGCGACATAACGAAGCGTCTGGAAGCCGAACAACTCTTGATTCAGGCAAGCAAAATGACGACCCTGGGGGAGATGGCATCAGGTGTTGCGCATGAACTGAATCAGCCTCTTTCGGTCATTAAAACAGCGAGCAGCTTCATAATCAGGAAGACAAACCAGAATGAAAAGATTGAGGATCAGATTATGTCCACAATGGTGAGCAAGATTGATGCAAGTGTGGACCGGGCAAGTAAAATAATCAACCACATGAGGCTCTTTGCCCGCAAATCAGACATGGAACTTGAAAAGGTTAATGTAAATGAAATTCTGAAAAACGCTTTTGAAATCTTTAGCCAGCAGCTTAAATTAAGAGATATCGAAGTTATCTGGGACACGGAAGAGAATCTCCCCGAAATAAAAGCCGATCCGAGCCGGCTGGAACAGGTCTTTATCAATCTTCTGATTAATGCGCGGGATGCTATTGAAGATTTATATCCGCCCGGACAGGATATGAAAGGAGATAAAATAATCAATTTAAAAACCCGTTCAGCCGATGGGGTCGTCATAACTGAAGTCTGCGACACCGGTATCGGAATGCCTGAAACAATTCTCGACAGGATATTCGAACCGTTTTTCACAACAAAGGAGGTCGGGAAAGGAACCGGACTGGGATTGTCGATCAGTTACGGAATCATAAAGGATTGCGGCGGAAACATCAGCGTCAAATCAGAGCCTGGAAAAGGAGCGTGTTTTATCATGCAGTTTCCTGTGGCAGCTGAGTGAGAGAGGTTATATGGCTTTGGATTTCGAAGTTATGAAATATCCCGGATCCGGAAAATTAAATAAAACGATTCTGCTGGTAGACGATGAGGCGGATATCCGTGATGTATTGGGAATAACCTTATCTGATTTCGGCTATCAGATAATCGCCGCAGATAACGGCGAAAAAGCCTTTAGTGTCTTTTGCGAACTGAATCCTCCTATTATTCTTACGGACATCAAGATGCCCGGTATGGACGGAATTACCCTTCTGCAGAAGATCAAGTCCATGAATCCCGAAGCGGAAGTCATCATGATTACAGGTCACGGTGATATGGAGCTCGCTATCAGAAGTCTCAAGTACGAAGCATCCGGATTTATCACGAAACCTATCAATGTTGATTCGCTGGAAGTGGCATTGAAAAGGGCCTGCGATAAAATTCTCATGCGGGAAAAATTAAGGGAATATACTGAAAATCTCGAACGCCTTATCAAGGAAAAATCCGAACTTCAGGACAATCTCTCTGCGCTGGGTCTGATGTTGGGCACGATATCTCACAGCATCAAGGGACTTTTAACGGGTCTCGACGGCGGAATGTATCTGGTCGATTCAGGATTTACGAAGGAAAACCTTGAAATAACCGCTGAAGGCTGGGCAGTCGTAAAGCAGATGGTCGGGCGCATCAGAAAATTGATATTAGACATTCTGTTCTATTCAAAGGACAGGGAAATGAGTCTCGAAAAGGTTGATGTATGCGCTTTCGCCAAAGAAGCGGCAATGGTTATCGAATCCAAGATACTTAACACTCAGATTGAATTTGTAAAAGATTTTGATCCGTCCGCCGGATCATTTGAAATCGACCCGCCGGCCTTTAATTCTGCGCTTATCAACATTCTTGAAAATGCCGTGGATGCCTGTATCCGGGATATATCCAAACCATCACATCGGATTCTCTTTTGCGCCAGGCAGGATAATGCCCAGACCGTTTTCGAAATTTCAGACAACGGCACCGGAATGGACCAGGAGACTATAGATAAGCTTTTTACGCTCTTTTTCTCGACGAAAGGAAAAGAGGGAACAGGGTTCGGACTTTTTATTGCCGACAGGATAATCCGAAAGCACGGCGGATCCATTGAAGTAAAATCAAAATCAGGCCACGGAACCCTATTCCGGATAAAGACCCCCAGAATCTCTTCCGGCTCAGCATAACAATTATCACACCGGCCACGACTGATGAAGTGCTCCATACAAGTTACGATCAGGAATAATAATCTGATTGATGAATAGTTTAAATCCGTCTTATGAGCATTTTGGTCAAGAAATGATTAATATCCTGGAAATAACGCATGCTGATCAGCTTTTTGGCCGAAGCTTTGGTTGTCGCACCCACCAAGTCCATCAAAAATGTCGGATTACGGGTGATTGCGGGCATCCCGAGTTTGTGTCCGATGGAAAGGTTCATGTCTCCGGCGGTAGTAAAGCATTTATCAAGGCGAGTGATTTTTTTGGCATTACGAATCTCCGCCCTGGCACAGCTTCCTAAAAGAAAGACCTCTTCGCCTCCCGCGTCAATAGGTTCTTCATAACGGCCGATTACAAATGTTGCCGGTTTGGCCGTGGCAAAAGCCCCGGCGCCTGCGTATTTTTCAACGTTGCCCAAAAACATCTTGAGCCCCATTACACATCCTGTCAGGCACTTGTCTCCTGTGCCATCCCGATAGGGGCCCCACATGAAGCGCATGGGAGAATTCATTCGTTTGAGTTCTTTCTCTACGTCCTGCCAGCGGTAAAATTCATCGTCGTAAGGCATCAGGCGCTTCGCCTGCTCGTCAAGGTCATCTATACTTTTCAGATCACCATCGATAACGATCTGATCGATGCTGGTTGGAGTATACCCACGGTCAAAGGCCGCCTTTAAATAGGGAACATCTTCCGCTTCAAGCCCCAGAAGCCGCGCCCCGACAATGTCCACGGCCAATGGATTTGTTCCCATGATCACCAAGCCTAGTTTGCGGCGGGAGGGGAAAGCCTCGTTGCCTACGCCCACATCAATTGCATCCATGATTATAAATTCGGGATAACCGGCTGAAAGCAGATCTGCGATTTTTTCATTCAACATGAAATCGTGGCGGATGGAACGCTCATCATCTGAACATATTCCGATGTTAAGCTTAACCGCACCGGTCATTTTGCTGACACAATGACACTTGAGTTTGGGCAGATACACTTTTGAGTCAGCACGCGCCATTTTACGCGATATTCGAAGATTATCATGCACCACCCCGCCGATAAAAATCGAGTCGCGTGGCTCTTCATCCATACAAAAGACCCTGACCGGGCATCCGGCCTGCTTGCGCACAAGTTTCATTTCATCGTAATAGCCGGCGCTTTTATAGCAAAGGCGCGTGGGAATTCCCACAGCGCAGTTTTCTCCCATATCGATTCGTTTTACACCGGGTGATTTCGACAGCGTGACAAGCGATGCCCCAACAAAGGCAGGCTGTGTATAGGCCATGTCTCCAAATACCTTGGTGTTGTAAGCAAAAACCACATTCGGTTTGACCATCACTTTGCCCTGGGGGCGATAGTTAAGCCGGACCATCCCTTCTGTTATGAGCCTACTGAGCTGATCCCGGTCATAGTTCTCACAACGCTTTATAAATACAGTATTTTTCAACGATTCCTCATTCATCTGCTCATCTCCCATTTTTCGGGCCATTATTGCATTCTCCGGCATCGAACTATGAGGTCACCGTTCGACGTTTATCATTCTTACAGATAACGTAAAGCTCACCTGCGGCAGCTTTTCACCGTCAGGTAGAGCGATGGGCTATGCCATAATTTCATTTATTGGCAATAATTGTTTGCCATGGCGGATGGTAAGAATAGATCTTTGTTCTGCTTCAATACGATAAATTATACGGTAATTACCGTAAATAAGCTCCCTAAATTGATTGTTTCTAATTTCGGGAACGATCCTGCCGATTTCCGCGGAAGATTTTAGTTGTTCAACTTTTGAAAATACTGTTTTAATCCATTTTTCTGCTGCTGATGGTTTATCTTGGGCGATATAGCCTGCGATTTCTGAAGCCCTATCGACAGCAAGCGGTGACCAGACGATGATCATTTTTGGACTCGCTTTAAAACTTTGTCCACTGCGTCCTCATGATCTATACCTTGTCCATTTTCGATCTGGCTTAAGGATATTTGAACATCCGTTAAAAGTTCAATTTTTTCTTGCATCGATTCAAATTCATTTGCGTCTATCAGAACGGCAACGCCTTTTCCATGCTGAGTAATTATCAAAGGTCTTTTTGTATCGCGGACTTGCTTGATAAAACTTGCGATGCCTGTTCTTATCTCAGATAACGGTTTAATATCCTGATTAATTTTTAATCTTTGCATTTTGCACCTCATTTCAGTTATTATTATTGTACAATATAACGTACAAAAAAGATGCGTGCAAGGTATTTTTTTAAGACATAACGAAGAATTAAGCCGCGCGGTCCTTTGCGTAGGATTGAATGACGGGTTCGCCGTTGTCTTTTTATCGATGTGATGCCATGTATTCGGTAACTGCTTGAGTTAAAAGACCCGAACGAGTTTCACCATGCTTTTTAGCAAAATAATCTAATGAATTCAATAATCTCTCCGGCATGGTGATATTGACCCTTTTTGATTTCAGAGACAACCTACTTAGGTCTACTTCCACAAGGGCCCATATGCCGTCTTTAAAGTCTGGGTTATCCATATGTCTTTCAATAGTTGTGGCAACAGGGAGAGGTTCTGAATCAAGTAACATACCTTCAATATGGCATTCCGCAGCCTCCTGGGCATTAGCTAAAGCCTCTTCAATTGTTTCCCCCGCTGAAAAACAACCTTGTAAGTCTGGAAACGAAATACCATAATCTGAATTTTCATCTTTATGGATTACAACCGGATATTTCATAGCTTTACCTCCATTGCCAACCAGTCTGCCGGTAAATATTTCGAAGAGTACCAACAGGTAGATCTTTCTTGGGATGGGGAACAGTAACTTTGCCGGGCTTTCCCGGATGCTTGAATTGATGATGGTCTCCTTTTGTATGATGGAGAATCCACCCATCCTTTTTTAGCCTTTGTATTATTTCCCCACTTTTCACGATGTGTATTATACACACTTTAAAGGTTGGCTGTCAATAACACTATGGAGTTTGTTTGGCGAACGCTAAAGTCACCTGCCGGTGTGGAGTGCAGCGTAACACCGCTCAGGTGGACTGACTGGTTCGGCGAAGATTTGGAAGTCAAACCAAGCGACTCCTCCACTTTTTTGGATCAAGGGATGTATGAAAGATGCTGAAGATGAACACCTTCCCACCGGTATACTCGTAAAAAATGGCATATGGAAATCGCCTAACCAATGCCCGACGGTACTCCTCGTGAGCTTTCGCGTAGAGTTCGGGCATGCGACAAATTACCTGAATACAGGCATCCACACAGCTAAGAAAATCTTCTCCCAAGCCAGGTCTCCGATCTTCGTACCAGCTATATGCCTCATCGACGTCCTGTTGTATTTCTGGTGCGAATATTAATTCAGCGGCCATAGCGACTTCGGATCCTGTGTTTGACCTCGTCCCACGAAAGACTCGAAGCCGGCTTGCTCATCAAGTTAGCTTTTCGACGAGCCAACTCTTCCTTTTGCCATTCATATACAGGAACCTCTGACGGGGTAGCTGCCAGATCATCCCATAGGTCTTCCACCAGTTGTAACTTTTCTGGCGGACTTAGGTCTAATATGGAAATATTATTTGAATTCATCGTTACCTCCTTGACATGGGCTATCGTATTCGCTTGATTCTATTCTTTTTGCCGCCAATCTGCAAGTTGTATATTTTTCGCCGAACGGTTCGGTCAGGAGCAGCCGGGGCTTCCACTGACCGTTTTAAAATATGATGATTTCCAGTATGAAACAAATTTACGAAAACGCCCCAGACCCGCCTGTCGCCTAAATTGGAAGGTTATAAAGCCTTTTCTTCAGACCACAATTCATTCTCACGATCTGTCCCAAATGCTTGATTAGCAGTTAAATATATTAGCTTCGTATCACCAACATTTTTAATACCATGTAATGAGTTAGAAGGAATAAAAACAGCATCACCTTCTTTAACTTCCTCTTTTTGATCATCAATGATCATCAGGCCAAATCCTGAAATAATATAATAGCACTGAGCCTGTACATGAGAGTGCAGATACTGCATTTTGTTTTGGTCCACTACAGTTATTTGAACTGATATCTCCTTTGAACCGGAATTCAACTCTCCTATTAGAAGATTTGTTGAAAATCCATCATATTTTACATATTTTGTGTTTTTAATATTTGTGATCAGCATATTCAATAACCGGTTTATTTCGCACAGCTTTATAAAACAGATCTCACTTGCCGGAAGGCCGCCAGGCCTGACAGTCAAGTGCAGCAACTTCGTTAGCGGTCTTAAACTCGACTAAATCCAGTATCGAGAAGCTTCCAGTCTGAAGTTCCCTTCGCCTTTCCGCAACAATGGCCAGGCATATAATAATGGTGATCCTTGTCTTCAGAGTAACTTCCATCATGTCGTCACCAGTGTGCTGAGAATGCCGCAGTCACTCAGCAAACCCCCAATCCAGACAATTACCAGCCCGGCCAAAGCAAAAAGTACGATGCCTGCAACCCCCTGAATAATGATCCTGAAACGGTTCGGGCCAAGGGACAACGCGAGCATGCCGCTTTTACTCTGAGGACGACGAACGCGAAAGCCTATAGCTGCAGAGATCAGAAGGAGCCAGCTACCGCTAAAAAGAGTCATGGCCGTGGAAGCGTTCAGACCGCATGACAGAACTGCCATTGACGGTTTGTCGGGATCATATCGCACCAGAACAGTCCTGGCTGATGACAGCCTATCCGCTATCTTCTGATTGGGCCCGCGCCACCAACTGCCTCTGTAACTGAAAGCGATCCGGTACCCTTCATAGCTCTTTCCTGCCACGGTGTAACTGTATTTTACATGCGTTAAGTATGTCGAGCTTTCACTCATGACATAATAATAAACGCACTTGCTCGATTTGATCGTTCCCTCGGTAGTCGGCCATGACTTGGCCTTGTTGGCCATCATGAGATTGCTGATGCCGGAGGTGAGTATTCCAACCCCCACTGCAAAGAAACAAAGGCTGATAATGATCGCTTTCATCTTACTTCTGCTACAATGCGGATCAGGCGCGGCTATTTACCGTCGCCTGAATCCGGCTTGTTAGATGCGTTTTCTCCTTCTAGCTACATAGGCCTTGGCACGGAGTGTCTTGGTTCTTTCGCGGTCCATCGGCACAGGGAATTCGAGACACCGCACCAACTCAAAATGGTTGTCGTTCAGGAGACCGTTTATTTCTTCCATGCCATGGCGATATAGCGTTACACTTGAATCCGTTTGCGTGTCCTCGCGTCCTACTATGAACTCGGCCTCGTCTCCAGGCCCACGATCTCCCACTACAAATACAAAAATCCCACTGTCGCGCAGAATACGTGCAACCTCTCTGAAAGCAATTTTCAGATCCCTGAAGAAATTGAGCACACCGAGGCAGACTGCGTGATCCAGAGATGCTTCGCTGTAGGGATAGGGTTCCACTGTCAGGTCGTGTTTCTTAAGGTCCGCTGCGAATCCTTTTGATCTACAGGCTTCCAGCATCTCGGTCGAAACATCCATTCCGTACACGTGCAGGCCAGCTTTGTGGAACAGAACAGAACCAAGACCTGTCCCGATGCCGATGTCGAGCACGGACTCCCCAGGATTGGCGAAGCTGTACGAGAGGCCAAACACGACCTCAGGCCCACGCCAGTCGTATTCCTCTGCCTTACTGTCGTAGTGGCTCGCCAGCGACGAACCTTTAAGTGTGTCTTTGGGGATCATATCTCTTCATGCTCATTTTTCCGCATCTAACGGGGGGCATCAGCCGCGCGGCTCCACCGCGTCGGCCTGCATGCCCTGGTTAGCCCCTTGCTCTATCTATACGATCAATAAGCTCCTCAATATCTCTGTTCTTTTTGAAAGGAATCCAAGTCGCAGGCAGCGAGAAACTTAGTTCTCCACCTAACTCGGTCCGGTAACGGAGGCTTAACGTGACTCTTGGAGGACTTGTCATCGTCGAATAGCTGACGTTTTTTATGTCCTTCAGACTTACGCGAACCTCCTTGTTCCTATCCCGGAAAAGCAGGGTCGTCCCCTCGTCATAGACTTCGTCAAATAGATCCCAAATGAGTTTCTTCATTATGAAGTAGCCGAAAGCAGCCATAAATATCGGAATGAAAACCAACATCAGAGCCGGGCCGAGACCTGAGATACCTGCAACTAATCCTCCACACAGAACGACGATGAGAATCCCAAACCATATGATTGGAAAGATTCTCTTATAGAAGAAGGTGGTTTTAGAGCTGAGTCTTTTCATCACTGCCTTTCGGGCTAACGACCGCGGTAACCGGACCGCCGCCGAAAGACTATGATTTCAAGACCGGCGTTATCGGCGGCTCCGGTTCACCGCTTTGTTCGCCTATTTCTAAAGTTTTCTGGCGATGTACATGCCATAGCTAAAATGTGCTTTGTACGTCTCGTAGAGTTAGATTTCACGTTGCTCTGCGGCCACGATCTCACGTGCCTCGTCGCTGTTTCCGTTCCTGTTCAGAAATTCTTCAAATCGAGCCTGCATTGGGCGGTAGTATTGATCCAGCCAACAGTGTTCGGGCAGGACAAAATACCCAAGCGGCGAATAGCCATGCTTTTCCAGCACTCGGATCTTGGTGGAGGCCAAGCCAATTTCTGGATACTCGTTATTCCAATAGTTTTCGATTTCCGAAGGTCGAGTGTCGGTGATCCAAGTGATCTCGGAGGCCACGAGAAGGCCGCCCGGCTTTAAGCATCGCCGCCAGTCAGCGACGCCTTTTTCAAACTCAATATTGTAGATCGCGCCTTCGGACCAGATCACATCCAATTCTTCGTCGGCAAAAGGCAGGGCGTCCATCGAGCAGGCATTTGTCGGAATCTTGTCGGCGACACCAACTTGCTCGGCCCTCTCGTTAAGCACGTCCAGAAAGTCAGGAAGGAAGTCAATCGCTGAAATCTGAGCGTTCAAATGTCTGGCGAGCAATAGAGCAGATGCCCCAGTCCCGCAGCCGACATCCGTGATCTTCAGTGGTTCGCGCGAGTCGATCATTGCCAAGGAGATTGCTTGCAGTGTCTCGGCGTCTCCACCGGGCCCTTGCCGGTCCCCGTGTTTGTGCAGGTCAATTAGCAGCTTGTAGTCATCCATGTTGAGACTCTGGCGATTTCTGTAGGCGAACGACGATGGTCAGCGGCGCTGGACCGCTGACGTCCGTATTGCAAACTGAAGCGCGAATCCCGCGTCCGCTGGACCAAAAGCTTCGGCCACAACTCTTTTAACCTCATGAAACGCTACTTGCATCACAATGTATCGCCGCCATGAGTCTCTGGTTTGCCCTTCTTTATCCGCTCGAAGTCTCGATTCAGAACCTCACCCAGGGTTGCCCGATCCCGCCAGGCTAGGAGTCCAAGCCAGAGAAAGAGAGCCCCCGCCGACAATATAACAACGCCAATGATGTGTCCGTTGAATAAGACAATAGCGGCGAAAACAGTGGCGGCCGCGGCGGCCAGAAAAGCAACTACGGCCCAGCATCGCAAGAAGAGCCGCCCCAATGCTCTATCAACGCTTCGTATTAGATTCATGGTAGTCTTCATCCCGCCGAACAGTATTAATAAGCGGAAAACTTTCCATCTATTGCCTATATACGATGGAAAATATTTCCATGTATTGCCGTATTAGCAATAAAACACGGGGAAAAACCATCTAATTTTCCATGTTATTACGATATTGATCGTTTATATGGAAATTAAGAACAAATTTACATCGGGTTCAAAAATAGAACTTGTCGATCAATGCTACAGGTTATGAAATATTATCATTTTGAGAAAGCATAACTTCGTTTTTCCCGTTTCAGTAACACGGGGGGTTGAAAATACGTAAATCGCATATCACAATTTTTAATTTTAATAAAGTTGTGTTTGTTTTATCTGTATCTTAAAGTATCATTTCTACAATCAGCCGCAACCGGCTATAACGACTTTTCTGGATGCGTGTTCATGCTCACTTTTTTAGTTCAATGTTTTTAACGCTTTATTGAAGCTCCCCGCCGCAAGTCCGCCGAGGCGGACCTTCGGCGGGAATGCGCTCGCTTTTTCGGTTCAGCATCGTAATTATTTTTCCTGGTTTATAATTCTTTTTCCTATATAAACAGGGCTTGACCATATTCTATAACTATTTTTCTTGACATAATATGGAATATAAGTATATTGCTCGAATCGTAATCGTTTTTATGGAGAACCCGTCATGTATGAAAACGTTCAGGAAAAAGCAACGCTCAGGGCGGCAGGATATACGGCTCTGATTGATCAGTATGATCTGGAGGTCATCCCGAACTGGCACAGGTCTCTTGTCACGACCAGTGGAATCCACCGGATCAGCTCGACCGGAAACATTATCGAAGAGGTCTATCCGTCCAAGTACTGGCCGGGAAACTCACTGGGTGATCATCTCGAATTTGCGCTCAAGTACGACGGCATGAATCTCGCGATACTTGCCGACCTGTTTCAAGTAGCAGCACCGGAAGATTTCTTGAGTTATGTCCTGTCCAAACCTATCGGTAAGTATGCGCGGCGGTTGTGGTTTCTTTATGAGTTTCTTACCGGAACGACTCTTCCGATTGATGATTTGAAGAGTGGAAACTACATTGATTTGCTTGATCCCGATGAATACTACACGGTCACTCCGGCCAGACAGGTCCGTCGTCAGCGAATCAACGACAACTTACCGGGCGATCGCCGGTTCTGTCCGACTATCCGCCGCACCGATATCCTTCGGGATTTGGAAAAGTCCGACCTTCCGGAGCGCTGCAGAAAAGTCGTTTCCGGCTACCCACCAGAGTTACTGAAGCGGGCATTGAGCTATCTATACTCCAAAGAAACAAAATCATCCTTCGAAATCGAACACATAAAACCCAACTCGACCCGGACCGAGCGTTTTGTTACATTGCTTCAACTGGCGGAACACGAAGACTTTTGCGAAAAAGCAAGATTGATTGACCTTCAGAACCGCATTGCCGATCCCCGCTTCTCAGAATCCGGATACAGATTAAGCCAGAACTATGTCGGAGAAACAGTTGCATGGCAGAAGGAGAAGATACATTTTGCCTGTCCTAAGCCGGAAGATCTGCCCGACCTGATGGAAGGTCTTATCGCATCGCACCAACGCATGGAAGAAGGGGAACTTTGCGCAGTGGTTCATGCAGTAGCCGTGGCTTATGGATTCGTTTTCCTTCATCCGTTCGAGGACGGGAACGGCCGGATACATCGATTTCTGATCCACAATATTCTTGCCCGCAGGGGGTTTACGCCAAAAGGGATAATGTTTCCCATATCGGCATCCATGCTTAAGAACCCCGCCGGTTACAACGATTCCCTGGAGGCCTTTTCACGTCCGCTCATGACTCTCGTGGAATATTCATTAGACGAAGAAGGCCGCATGACTGTTCACAACGATACTGCCCGCTGGTACCGATACGCAGACATGACATCCCAGGCAGAGGCACTCTTCTTGTTCATCGCGCAGACCATTGATGCTGAACTCGTAGGCGAGCTTGATTTCCTGGCAAGCTATGACAAGGCCAAAAGGGCTATACTGGAGATCATCGACATACCGGACCGGCAGATCGACCTTTTTATCCGGTTCTGCCTCGAAAACAACGGAAAACTTTCAGCGCGGAAACATTCAAGCCACTTTCATTCCCTGTCGGAAGGTGAGATCACCCGCATGGAACAGGCGGTACAGGCGGCCTACGGAAGAGACATGTCAAAGTATGCATGACAAATACACACACGCCCCGATTAAAAAAGTCCGTGAGAAGTATCCGGAACGTCCATAAAAACATTTCAAGCGGCGGGATAAGGGAATCCCTTTCCCGCCAAGTAAAAAGTCATTATTTGACTTTTTACGAAGGTATCAGGATTGATGATCTCGTAAAAACTATATTTTCTCGCAAAGGCGCTAAGAACACGAAGAAATAATTCATTTAATATTAATATGTTAACTTTGTGATCTTTGTGGCTTGGTGTGAGATCCTGACTTTTTATGAAAGCATCAGGATTGATGGCTCTATTTTTTCTGTGGTTTGTAAAGGGTGCCGTCTGTTTCAATTTCAAATAAATCCTCTCCAAGAATATAAAGTACGCCCTTGCCACCTTCTGCTCCGGCAAGATGCGGATGACTGCTCCTTAAGTGGTTAAAATCCGAATACTCCAGAAAATTCCTGAGTCCTTCGATTACTTCTTCAAGTTCGGGCCGCTTTGAATCAGGAGCCTTGAAATATTGTTTAAGGCTCTCTTCATATAAACGCTTTGCCTCGGTTTCAATACAGTGTTTTGATAAATTAAGCAGTATCTTCATATCTTTAAGATCTGTTTACCGCACATTGTAAGCTTTCTTCCACTGGGTGCGGCGAAGTTCCAGAAGGTTTGAGAGCGCCAGATAAAGAGCCCCGACCGCAAGCTCGGCGCAATGAAAATGATCTTTGGGGAGAGTTTCAAGATATTCGGCAACCGCCTCCGGTGTGATTTCCCATGCCTTATCGATCGTTTTGTTTTCGGTCATTAAAACAATGGCGTTGGCGCATGCAGCAGTGTTCATGCATCCGTTTATATAATAAGAAGCCGTTTCTATGATGTTATCTCTTGCTTTGAGAAATATTTCAACGGTATCTCCGCAATCGCCGGTTTTTTTACCATAACCATCAGGGTGTTCGATAATTTCCTGTTTATCCTTACGAAACGCCATTTCAAGATATTTGAGAGAATGGCTTTGCCAGAAGTCTGATACTTCTTCATCCATTTTAAAATCTCCGTTCATCCGGTCAATGTTTTTCAGCTCTTTCCGCAGCAGCTTCCGGGACCGGCACATCCGGCATGCTCAGGCGAAGAGCCGCAGCAGGCTGTATCTTTCGGTCCCGGGTAGCGTGAAGACTGCTGCCCCGAATATTGAGAATGAGCAGAAAGCAGTTTTTTCAGGTTTCGGCTGCCACAATGATTACACGAAGGAACATCCCCGACAGTGACAAGCAAAATCTCTGATGGCTTACCACAGTCCTGACATAAATAATCGAACAGCGGCATAAGTTACTCCTTTTTTATTGAAACCGTCAAAGGGTTTCACAACAAGGCTGTCAAAGTATTCAACAACAGTTCGGCATTCTTTTCGTCGGGATTGAGCGGCAGTTGGGCCATTATTCCAAGTCCCTCCGAGGCTTCATGGAACTCTTCCGGCGCAAGGCCGGTCACAAGGACAAGATTGGCCATAGCGTTTACCCGGATCATATCTTTGGCAATATCCATGCACGATTGCCCTTCCACCTTCTCATCGATTATGATCAGGTCAATCGAACCGGTTGCGGCAGCTTGGGCGGCTGTTACGGAATCCGCCCATATAATTTCATTTGCGTTCTTATCGCTCAATCCCTCGGCCAGCCTTGAAAAATTGTCGGCATTTTGGGTAATAATCAAAAATCTTTTCAACTTTAACCTCTCTTAATGTGCACCGCCGCCGCAGGTATGTTCATTAGAAAATTGCGGTAGTTTGCCGTCAATCAGCGCTTGCACGGCATTCCCAACCGTCTGAAAGTCTCCGCCGAAATAGACCTCAATACCAACCTGATTAAATCCCATGAGAGGTCGAAACCCCATGCCGCCGGCAATCAACTTACTGGCGCCTTTTCCGGCCAGATACTCTACAGGCGCCATGCATCCGCCCTGTTGATGAGGAATATTTGGGATCACATCAATTTTTTTTATTTCGTTATTTTCCACGGTAACCAGCGTATATAGGTCACAGTGGCCAAAATGCGCGCCCAATGGAGCGTCAAGCCCACCCGGTGCGGAAGAAGGAACTGCTATCAATGTATTTAATGTGTTCAATGTGTTCTCCTTTCAAAAACTACGCGTTTAATTTGTTGTTATATCATCCTGGTCCAGGCGAGGCTTCCTCCCGCCTTTTCCACCGGCAATGGCCATTATCATGCGCCATGCGCCATTCTGTTGGGCGCTTTGGCCATATCAACCTCACCGGCTTTAAATTTTTCAATTGCCTGGCGCACCGTAATATTTTCCAGGTTCTGTCCTATTTCAATTCCGGCTGCAGAAAGCGACTGAAATGCTTTGGGGCCGACATACCCCGTCAGAACCACCTTGGCGCCTGACCTGAAAACATTTTCGGCCGCCTGAATGCCGGCTCCCTGGGACATAACCTGAGATGATCCGTTATCAACATAGCTGAATTCAAGTGTGTCCGGATCAACGATTAAAAATCCTGCGGCACGGCCAAACCTGGGATCAACATTGGAATCCAGACTGGGTCCTTCGCAGCTTACAGCAATTTTTTCCATAATACACTCCTTTGTTTGTTCCAAATCAAGTTTTTTTTATAATCATAGACACTTTTCAATATTTGCGTATAGAGACATCCTCAGGCAGTAAAGGTCAGCTTTGTCCCCGACATGTTGAGGATGAACTGCCCTGGCATGGTGTTCTCCATGTACTGGATCGCTTTCCGTCCGGTGCAGTGCGTCGGAATAACATGAGTGGGGTTGAGTTCCCTGAGCTCTTCCGTCGTCCGGCCGATTATGGGCTCAAAGAACGGCCCTGAGAGATGAAACCCGCCCATGACGACATGAATCTTTTCGATGCCCGTCACGGCCATAGCGTAGCGGACCGTGTTGACAATCCCTGAGTGGGCACACCCGGACAAAACGACCAGCCCCTTATCCCTGAGGTTCATAACCACCGCCGTATCGTCCTCGATCGGATCCCATTTCTCAACCGTCCCCTCCTGAAAGAAGGCTACAGGAAATCCCTTCTCGAAATCAGTAACCCGCTCGATCTCCCCAAGAAAAACAGCATCGCCGTCCAGGAGGGTTTCGGGATCCTTAGATTCAATTACCTTAACCCCCATTTGTTCCAATCCTTTCCTGGTGATCGCCGGGAAATCGAACCTGAGTCCCTCTCCGTACTTGAGGTAACGGGGGCTTTTGAATATTCCCGGATGGACAAATAACGGAAGCGCCTTTTTGCCGATCATTTCGACCAGCGCTGCAAAACCTCCTACATGATCGTTGTGACCATGCGAGAGAGCGAGGGCTTCCACCTGACCCATGTCAACACCCAATGCCCGTGCATTGAAGGCTGCGCCTCCCTCAGAGTAGCCGAAATCGAAAAGCAGCGTATGGCTCTTTTCTCCGACAGTCGTCTTGACAAGGGCGGAAAACCCATGCTCCGCCAGGATTGAATTTCTGATCTGTCCTTCTTTGATCGCCACCGCTCTCTGGACAATGGCGTTATTGTCCATCATGGTGATATCAATGGTGTTGTCCTGCAGAGTCAGAATTTCCACTTTGTCCAATGGGTTCAACTCTATCTTTTTCACGATGTCTATCTCCTTTCTTGCATTAAGATTATATTACTACTCAGGTTATTTAGACTATAGGCTGAAGGCTGAAGACCTTCAGGCTGTAGACTGTTAGTCTATAGGTTTTAGGGATAGATCTTATAGCCTAATAGCCTATAGCTTATAGTCTATTCAACTGAGCAGTTACTATCTTTTCCCATATATCTTTGACCGCTCTGGATCCCTCGGAATGATCATCAAATTCAAAAATCGTCTTGCCCTGAACCATAGCTTTCGTGAAGACCGGATCAAAAGGAATGCGGCCCATTACGGCTACATTTCTTTCTCTTGCAAAAGCCTCAATGGCCTGTCCCATATCAGGGTTAAGGTCAAACTTGTTGACACAGACCATGGCAGGCACCTTGAAAAAGGCGGCCAGTTCGGCCACCCTCTCCATGTCGTGCTTACCCGAAACCGTGGGTTCAGCCACGATGAGTGTCGCCGTGGCCCCGCCAAGTGAAGCGATTACCGGGCAACCGATCCCCGGAGGGCCGTCCGTCAAAAGGAGATCCAGGTTTTTCTTTTCGGCAAGTTTTTTACCTTCCTTCCGGATAAGGCTTACAAGCTTACCTGAATTTTCCTCGGCAATGCCAAGCCGTGCATGGGCCATGGGGCCGAAACGGGTCTCAGAAAGATACCACTCTCCGCAGGTTTTCAAGGGAAACTCGATTGCCTTTTCAGGGCAGAAATAATGGCAGACCCCACACCCTTCACATACAATCGGATCCACAATAAAATCTTCATTAATGGCATTCCACCTGCACAATTCCCGGCACAGGCCGCATTGTGTGCACATATCCCGTATAATTACGGCTTCATGACCCGACTCAAAATCATGGCGCTCCTCAACACGAGGATCCATAATGAGATGAAGGTCTGCTGCGTCCACATCTGCGTCACAGAGCGCCTTCCCTTTTGCCAGAGAAGCGAAAGCGGCAAGCAGGCTCGTTTTACCTGTTCCACCCTTTCCGCTTATAACGACCAGTTCTTTCATAAAACTTTTCCTTCCCTTTTCTTTCATGTACAGGCACGTTTATGATCCTCAATGATTTTTATGAAAACTTATTTCTTCAATCTGATGGTATAATTTAAGGAATTTTTCCTTCCACTCGGGCATTACTTCCACAATCATCTCTCCTCGGGAGTAAGCCTCTGCGATTTTCCTGTCAAAGGGAATCTCCATCAAAATTGGTAGATTTTCCTTTTCCGCATAGATCTTAACCTTATCATCCCCCATGTCCGAACGATTGATAACCAGACCGCATGGAATACCAAGGATGTTCACGGCCCCGACAGCAAGCTTAAGATCATTCAGACCGAAAGGAGTAGGCTCGGTCACTAAGAGAACGAAGTCTGCCCCTTTCATGGAAGCGATGACCGGGCACGACGTCCCGGGTGGAGCATCAATAATGGTCAACATATCAGGCCGGGCGTATTCCCGCACTTTTCTGATCAGAGGCGGAGACATGGCCTCGCCGACCCTTAATTTCCCATGAACAAATTCCAGTCCGTTCCTTCTGCCCCGTTCAATTACACCAAGTTCACGACCCGTCTCGGTGATAGCCTTTTCAGGGCAAACCTCCATGCATCCTCCGCAACTGTGGCACATTTCAGGGAAGGGCAGCACGGTTTTACCAATTACCACAATTGCCTTGAACTGGCATATTTCCCCGCATTTTCCGCATAGGTTACATTTCTCCATATCCACCTCTGGAACAGGAGTGGTGATGGTCTTAACCTCGTTAATCACAGGATGTATGAAGAGGTAGGCGTTGGGTTCTTCCACATCGCAGTCCAGCAGCTGAACATCACCTCCAAGAGATACGGCCATGTTGGTGGCGACAGTCGTCTTTCCTGTGCCGCCTTTTCCGCTCGCTATGCTGATAATCATGCTTTACTCCTTGTCTCTGTCAATTTTACAATCTCATCCACCATTTTGTTGAATTCCTGAGTGATCAAGAGCTTGTTGTTATCCAGAAGACTCATATCCCCTGTGTCGCCGTTAGATACCACCCCCGGTTCAAAGGGCAGAGTTGCCAAAAGTTTCAGGCCCTCCTTTTTTGCCGTGAGCATGCCGCCGTGAGTCTTGAATATTTCGATCATTTTCCCACAGTGAGGACATTTAAGACCGCTCATGTTCTCAACAAGTCCTAAGATTTTCATATTAACCTGGCGGCAAAAATTGATGGACTTTCTAACATCGGCCAATGAAATCTCCTGAGGCGTAGTTACAATCAAGGCCATTGCATCTGGTATGGTCTGTGCCACGGTCAGGGGCTCATCACCCGTGCCGGGAGGAGAGTCGATGATCATGTAATCAAGATCCGACCACTCAATATCTGATATGAACTGTCTTATGACGCCGATCTTCAGCGGCCCCCTCCAGATCATGGCTGCATCCTTATTTTCTCCCATAAGCGGTTCAACGGAAATCACTTCCATATTTGGAATGTACTTTACCGCGTGGGCCTTTCCCTCCTTAACGGCCGGTCCGACACTTCCTTTAAGACCAAGCATGCGAGGGATACTGGGACCGTGAAGATCCACATCCATAAGACCCACTTTGTAGCCCCTCTTCGCCAAAGCCACCGAGAGATAGGCCGAAATACTGCTCTTGCCCACGCCCCCTTTTCCGCTCATGACCAATATCTTGTTTTTTATCCGGCCCAATCTTTCCTTTATCTCTACATCCTGCTGTTGATGCTGGTCCTGCTGACTACCCTTTCCTTTTGCCATAAGACTCTAACCTCCGATTATTGCTCATAAATCAAAATAACGACATATTCCTTTTGTTATATTTTTATATTCTCACACAAAGACGCGGTTTCTATTTTTTTTCAAAGGCATTGATTTTTGATTCAATCTGTTCAATCTGCCTGCGCATTTCATCTGCTTGATTTTTAAGGTTCTTCAGCTCTTCCTCTTTTGATAACTGGTTGTCCCCGGGCTGACCCGAACTTTTCGTTCCTAAGCCGCCAATTCCACGACCCATTCCTCTGCCTCCACCCATACCCTTGCCCATCCCCATGCCTCTACCCATACCGCGGCCCATACCTCCTCCGCCTCCCATACCGTAATGATCGGCAACATTGGGTTTGCTTGTAGATTTAATATCTCCCCTCATGTACTTTTCTATAGACTCTCTGACCGTCCCGGACTGCCCTAAATAAATCTCAATGCCGGCGGCAGAAAGGGCCTGAACCGCATTGGGGCCGCAATTGCCGGTTATTACAAGTACCGCACCCTTTGATGCCACAAACTGTGCGGATTGAATGCCGGCGCCTCCACCCAGGGCAATGCTCTCATTATCAAAGGCCTCAAAACTCATATCATCTGTCTCAACAATTATAAAATATGCACACCTGCCAAAACGCGGATCTATGTTTGAATCCAAATCTTTTCCATTACTGCTTACAGCAATTTTCATCTTTATTTTCTCCTATGTTTACATTCATATGCGGGAATAGCTTTTCTCGATCTGGTTTTTAGCTGCGTAATACACAGAGGAATTTATAAATTCCGTGTGGATTTGACCGGTACGCATCAGATTGCCGAGGTATTTTGACACCTCGTTGAGATGCATGCCGAATATTTCCACGATCTGGTTCGCCGTACACGGCCGTCGTTTCAACATGGAAAATATTTCTTCCTGGCTAACCTGCACATGGTCTCCATCTTTTGTCTCAAATTCCGTAATAATCTCAGCAGCAGGACAAAACAGATTGATTAACTCCTCCATGTGTTCTTTGGACAGGGGCGCAGCAAAATCCTCTGCCGGTGGACGTACAGCTGTATTGAGTTGGATACGATCCGGAATTATCTCCTTTGCAAAGGCAGCGATTTTTCGAACATTCGCAGGAATCGAATTTATCCCTCCCACCAAAAAAACCTCCAGCCACAACTGCCCTTTGAATTGAGAACGGAAAGCCTTTTGTCCTTCAATCAACTGATCAAACTGCAATTGCCGGTGGGGACGATTAACCCAGCCGTAAGAAGCCTGATCCCAGGCGCTCAGGGAGATTTTAACTATGTTGGCACAGGCAGCCGCTTCCCGTACTTCCTGAAATTGCAGCATTGTGCCGTTGGTCAGGAGAACAACAGGGATTATGCTTTTTTTACGTACATATTCCAGAATTTCTCCAAAGCGGGAATGAAGCGTTGGCTCTCCGGAACCGGCGAGAGTAATATAGTCGGCATGACCGTCTCTTTTCAGCCACTCATCAAGTTCTGCAATTACCGCATCCGTTGCTACATATTCTTCCCGGGTGACCGTCTTATTCGTGGTCCGCCCCAACTGGCAGAAAACACAATCAAGACTGCATGTCTTGTAAGGGGTCAGGTCAACGCCCAGCGACCGTCCGAACCGACGGGAAGGCACAGGGCCAAACAGGTATTTTTTATCTTCCATCGATCAATCTTCCTTGCCAACACTTTTAACATTTACTTTTTTACATCTTGGTCTTTTAGGTAAAATAGCCACCGGCTTACCGGATAGACCAACGAATCCTGTCTTAGGCTCATCAGGGATGCGAGGAATTTTCAGCAGGCAATAACCACCACCCCTGCCGGTCATGGGGCCTAGTCCCTTCGGTCCTGTTCCGTCATGTCCTGGCATAAACATAATCTCCTTTATTCGTTTGTAAACTTTGTACTAACAAATTACTAAAGAATGTTAGTTTCCTAAGCAAAAATATTTTCCGGTTTGTATGGATGCGCACCTTCAACAACCTCCACCCCTGCCTTGGCCTTTATTTTGTTGATCAGCGTTTCTTTATATGGACAATGATCGATTATGCAGGGCCCGATGTGTATCCTGGTAACTTTTTCCTGCATCGGCTGATTCCATAATTTTACCTGCGCCAGGCGCGTAACGATAGTTGCACCGGGGCAGTCTCCACAATTTAGAAGCCCGATCAGCTCGGCATCATGAGCGGCATAACGCTTGAACTCACCCTCCCTCCGGTTAAAACCGACCATGCAGCGCGAACAACCGATACAGACATCATCCATGGCTTTTTTGCAGCCGACTATAAGAATTTTTTCCATGTAATAACTCCTTTTTTATAAGCTGAAGAAACCGTAAAAGATTTGATATGCCCCGGCCACAAATCACGGCAGGCGCCCATAAAGGGCTCTTCACTATTTTATATCTATGACAATAAGTGAGCGCACCGAACTACGGACCGGTGCGCTCACCGTAAGATTGTTTCCGGCCAGCAAGCGATGCTGCCAAACACAGACAGGCAAAGCGGCACATGCAGGTTGGAGATTATTCCGCTGCGGTTTCAGTTTCGATCTCGGATCAGGTCTGAGAGCAAGGCGCAAGCCGATGAAAAAGCGCAGCATACACTTAGAGTATGTGAGCATTTTGAAGAGGCTTGCAACACAGCTGTCAGGCCTCAGACGGGGTTTTGAAATGGCTTCTATTCTCTTGTCATCGCAGTGCCGCACTTTGAACACTGCTTCTGCAGGCACGGTACTCCGCGTTCATGAGGTTCACGATTTCCGCATTTCGGGCACAGGCAGGTGCCTCCAGCGCCTCCTGCAAGTGGTCCGCTTAAGCGTCCGCCCTGGCCTTGTCCGCCCTGACCCCGGCCTTGTCCGCCCTGACCCTGGCCTTGTCCTCCGCCTTGCCTTTTTCCCCCGCCTTTTCTTCCATTCATCAGATGTATCTCCTTGTTAATGTTAATATCCGTCATTGCCGGTAGTTGGGCATAGCGCCTGCAGCAACCGGGCATTGCAAACTTCTCACTCTCAAGTTTGCCGTCAAGCCAGGCCTTGATAACCTTGCGCAGATCGCCTGCCACAAATGAAATTACACGAATTCCTGAGGCCATAACCATCGCGTGCAGCGGCCTCGATATAGCGCCGCAGACCAGCGTGCTGATGCCAAGCTCGACTATACGAAAGACCTTCTTAGCCGGCATGTCATTTGCCATGACCTCCTTTGTTTCGGCAATTATTCGACCCGATTCAGTCTCGACAACATGAATCTGCCGGGCGATGTCAAACACAGGTGCGATCCGGTCATCCCAGTATGCAAATGCTGTTTTCATAATCTGAGTTCCTGTTCATCGTTCATGAATATAATGATAGCAAGCATCATGCCATTTATCGGCATGTGTCATTAAAGTATTTAACAAATTGAAATTATGTGAGATAATATAATTTATGAAGAGATGGTGGCAAGTTATTGGAAAGCGATAACGCTACTGTAACTCATTTTGACAGGTGCAATACTGCTACTGTATTTGCTTTCGACGGGAACGTCCGTCCCGATCAGGAAGGTCAATACCCAGTTTCTTCATTCTGCGAAAAAGGGTGGTCTTGTGAATGCCGAGCTCCTTAGCGGCTGCCAGGCGGTTATAAGCGTTCCGCTCCAATGCAGTGTGAATGGATTGGGTATCTATAAGATCATGGAATGAACGCGCATCGGAACCAGTGCCAACTGATGCGCTGTGTGCCTTCAGCTCCTCAGGAAGATGCCCGATGCCGATGAGACCTTCTCTGCACATGATAAAGGATCGCTCAATGACGTTTTTCAGTTCACGCACATTTCCGGGCCAGTGGTGAGCCATAAGCAGGGAAAGAGCCTCAGCCTCAATCCCTTCGATGGCTTTGCCCTGCAAAAGATTGAATCGCTCGACAAACTGCCCCACCAGTAGAGGGATATCTTCCTTTCTTCGGCGAAGCGGCGGAAGCTCAACACGAACCACATTCACGCGGTAGTACAGATCCTCCCTGAAAGCGCCCTTGCGAGTTTGTTCGGTCAAATCCATGTTGGTTGCGACTATAATACGAGCGTCTGTTGTTTCAGAACGGGTGGAGCCAAGAGGTTCGTATGTCCGTTCCTGCAGAACACGCAGCAGCCTGACCTGGAGTGCCGGACTGATCCCGCCGATCTCATCTAAAAAAAGAGTCCCTCCCCTGGCCAGAGAGAAACGGCCGGGCTTGTCTTTATTCGCACCTGTAAAAGCGCCCGCTTTGTATCCGAACAACTCCGATTCAAGCAGTGTATCAGGCAGAGCGCTGCAATTCACGGCAACAAAAGGTCCATGGCATACCGGGCTCAGTTCATGAATGGTCCGCGCTATCAGTTCCTTGCCCGTTCCTGTCTCGCCCAGAACCAGAACCGTGCTTGGGCTGGCCGCGATGGCTGGGAGAATCTCGAATACTTTCTGCATCAGAGGGCTTCGGCTCACAAGATCGCCGACCATGTATTTTCCCTCCAGCTCACGGCGCAATGCCTCGACGTCGCTCAGATCCCGAAATGTCTCTGCTCCACCGATCACGCTTCCTTCCGAGTTTTTAAGCACGGCCGTGGATACGCTTATGGGAATACGGTTACCATCAGAATCAATGATATATCCGGACTTGCCTATAACAGGTTTGTTCGTTTTCAGCGTCTGCTGAAGCGCGCAATCTGCCCCGCACATACTGGAGCGGAACACCTCCGAGCAACGCCGACCGATCGCCTCCCTGCGCGATACGCCAGTGATCTCCTCCGCCGCACGGTTGAATGATGTGATGCTCCAATCCATGTCCACGGTGAAAACACCATCAGATATGCTCTCAAGGATTGCCTCGGTCGGCGAGAGAATAGAGGGCTTTTTGTTTTTTCTGCGGCTTTTCATTCCGGTAGCCTGTTGCTGTTCACTTTGTTTGAATTTTATGATTATTCGGGTTCTTTTTCAGCCTGACCCTGACCGAGTCCGCATGAGCGCCCAACCCTTCAGTTTCCGCAAGGCGTATGATATCTTTTGCTTCCCTGAAAAAGGCATCCTTTGAATAGCTTATCAGGCTTGTTTTCTTTATAAAATTATCGACGGAAAGAGCCGAGGAAAATCTTGCCGTTCCCGCGGTAGGAAGCACGTGATTCGGCCCGGCAATGTAATCTCCTACCGGTTCAGGTGTGTAATTCCCGAGAAATACCGCTCCCGCATTTCTTATCTTACCGATATATTCAAAAGGATTCTTAATCTGAAGTTCAAGATGCTCTGGGGCTATTCTGTTTGAGAGTTCTATGGCAACCGAAATATCCGGCATAACCATTATGGCGCCGTATTTTGAAATGGATTTTTCTGCAATATCCTTTCGTTCCAGTTTTTTAATCTGAACTTCAACAGCCTTATTCACGGCATTTGCTGTTTCCATCGAATCGGTCAAAAGTATTGATGAGGCAAGCGCGTCATGCTCCGCCTGCGAAAGGAGATCGGCCGCTGCATATTCAGGAACCGCGCTTTTATCCGCAATGACTAAAATCTCGCTCGGCCCTGCAGTCATATCAATTCCGACTGTCCCCGATACTATTTTCTTTGCAAGTGTCACATAAATGTTTCCCGGCCCGACTATTACATCCACTTTTTGAATCGTTTCCGTACCGTAAGCGAGTGCTGCAATAGCCCAGGCGCTTCCGGCCTTGTATATCTCATCAACACCAACCATCTTTGCCGCAACAAACAGGTGAGGATCTATGCTTCCGTCTTTTGTCGGAGGAGTAACCATTACTACACGGCGAACCCCGGCGACCTTCGCCGGTATAGCCCCCATGAGCACTGATGAGACAAGCGGGGTTTTGCCGCCCTTCCCGCCCGGAACGTAAATTCCCGCCGCATCAACAGGATTAACAATTTGCCCAAGCAACACCCCGCCTCTTTCGCTGTTTGTCCAGGACATCCTGATCTGCTGCTTATGAAAAGATTCGATTTGCCCGATTGCACGTTTCAAGGAGGTAATGAATGCTTTTCCGACCATCTTTGAAGCAGAATCAATCTCCTTTCGGGTAACCTTAAGAGAATCCGGAGCCATTGAAGGTGAATCAAACTTGCGAATATATCTTATAAGTGCCCGGTCGCCGTTTTTTCTTACATCTTCAAGAATGCGGCTGACGCTTAACTGGTCTTTACGACTGAAAGAAATTCCCCTGTTGATAATTGAGAGAAGTCTTGCTTCGGCTTCTTTGGAGGGATATTTGAAAATTTTCATATTATAAATTCCTCATAATTGACGGCTTCGTAAAATGCACAACTGTTTCCTTTTTGTCAAAAATCCGGCTTATAATCAATAAAATAATTTTTGCCAGGGTGATAGGCTGCAGACAATTAACCTGAAGGAGGAAATTATGCACGGAAGCTAACAGTCTTCAGACTTCAGCCTAAATAACCTTGTAACAAATCAAAAAACAGGTTGACATGCACGTCTCAATCTGCTGAATTGAAAAATCCCAAAAAATACAAGTTCTCATGAATATGGGAATAAAACTGATAAATAAACGGAGGCGAATTATGAAGGAGAACAGAATTTACAATTTTAACGCAGGGCCGGCTGCCCTGCCGCTGAGTGTCCTTGAAGAAGTAAAGGAATCTTTCCTGAATTTCGCTGGATCAGGCATGTCCATAATCGAAATAAGCCACAGGTCAAAGCTCTTTGACGAGGTTATAAACGATGCGGTTCTGCGGACAAAAAGACTTTTAAAGCTCGATGGCAGGTATCAGGTTCTCTTCCTTCAGGGAGGCGCAAGCCTTCAGTTTTCGATGATTCCGATGAACCTGCTCCCTGACGGTAAAACAGCCGATTATGTCGATACAGGCACATGGTCCACCAAGGCCATAAAAGAAGCACAGATACTCGGCAAAAAAGTCAAGGTGGTTGCATCTTCCAAGGATAAGAATTATTCGTGTATTCCAAAAAACATACAGTTTAACAGTGATGCTGTTTATGTGCACATTACGTCCAATAATACGATAAAAGGAACCCAGTGGGCTGATTTCCCTGATACGAAAGGAATTCCCCTTATTGCAGATATGTCCTCCGATATAATGAGCAGGTCGTTCGATCCGAAACCGTTCGGCATGATATATGCCGGAGCTCAGAAGAACATAGGCCCGGCCGGAGTATGCATGGTGATAATCCGTGAAGATATGCTTAAAACGGTGCCGGATACTCTTCCGTCGATGCTGAAATACACTACCTTTTCTTCATCGAATTCACTTTACAATACTCCGCCCTGTTTTTCGATATATGTAATTCAGCTAGTCCTTAAATGGCTGGAAGAGACTATCGGCGGTCTTGAAAAAATTGAGGCAATCAATAAGGAAAAAGCCCGGCTTTTATATGAAATCTTCGATACAGGCGCCTTTTATAAAGGAACCGCCGAAAAAGGGAGCCGCTCTTTGATGAATGTGACCTTCCGGCTCCCGAACGAAGAGCTTGAAGGAAAATTTATCCAGGAAGCAACCAAAAACGGGTTCGGCGGATTAAAAGGACATCGTTCCGTCGGTGGTTGCCGCGCATCCATTTATAACGCGACAACCCTGGATGCAATAAAAGCCCTTACCGGGTTCATGAAGGAGTTCGAAAAGAAAAACGGGTAAAACCAACGTTGGTTTCTGGTTCCTGGTTTATGGTTTCTGGTTGCCGCAGGTTCTCCAAAGGCGGATGGCGGATCTGCGGCTTTTAAAAGATTAAATTCCCGGCCTCTGGATTCCCGTTTTCACGGGAATGACGAAATATGTCTTACGCCTCTCGCCTCATGCCTCTTGAACCCTTCTATTCACTGTTCACCATTCACTATTCACTTTTTTTCTACTTAAATATTAAACTCCGCAACTATCGGTGTGTGATCGGACGGCCTTTCCGCAAGACGAGGCGCTTTATCTATCCATGCCGAAACGGACTTTTCTGCAAGACTTCTTGTGGCGCAAATATGATCAAGCCTCCAGCCAAGGCCCCTTTTAACCGAATTTGGAATCCGGTAATCCCAAAAAGTAAACTCCTTTTCCTCAGGCTTGTGAATTCTATATACGTCGGTAAATCCCCAGTTCATTACATTCAACAAGGCTTCATGCTCCAGCGGATGATAACCGACGCTTCCAAGTAATTTCACAGGATCATAAACATCGATAGATTTTGGAGCGACATTAAAATCCCCGACCCATACCACCTGAGTGTCCGGAGTAAAATTATTTTCAAAAAATTTCAGCAGACGGTCGAACCAGGCCAGCTTGTATAAGAATTGTTCGGATCCAGGATCTCTTCCCTGGGGTATGTAAGTGTTGACTACAACAATATCTTTAAAAAAAGCGGCGGCGATCCTTGGTTTTTCGGCTTCATCCTCATCACCCAATCCGAATTCGATTCTTGACGGAACCTCTCTGCTTATAATCGCGACGCCGTTATAACTTTTCTGGCCTTTATAAGCGCAATAGTATCCTTTTTCTTCAAAACTATTCTTCGGAAATTGATCGTCCTGAACTTTTGTTTCCTGCATGCAGAGTATGTCCGGAGATTCTTGTTCAATCCAGTCAAGTATCACAGGCATTCTTGCCCTGATCCCATTGACATTAAAACTTGCAATTTTCAAGGTTTGGCCCTCTTTTTATGTTTCTTGACAAACTAACGCCGTTATGAGAATTAATGATTTAATAATAACATAAAATTCTTGCCTTTATCAAAGCAAATTCAAATTATTCCAACCCAAACAAAGGAGGTCGCTTATGGACAAGATTCTAAGAATTAACATGGGCGCAGACGGAGGCCCCAAAACTACAATCGGCTCACTCGGTAATTATGCAGGCCTTGGAGGAAGAGCCATGACTTCCGCCATAGTCGCAAAAGAGGTCCCTCCATTGTGTCATCCTCTCAGTGCGGAGAACAAACTTGTAATTGCACCGGGACTTTTAAGCGGATCTCTTGCCGCGATGTCGGGCCGGATATCAGTAGGTTGTAAAAGCCCTCTCACGGGCGGCATCAAAGAAGCCAATTCAGGCGGACAGGGAGCTCAGGTGCTTGGCCGGCTCGGGTATGCGGCAATCGTTCTTGAAGGAGCGCCAAAAAGCGAAACGATCTATAAAGTTTTCATAAACAAGGATGGCGTTAAGATAGCCGCCGACAACAGCCTTAAAATGCTCGGCAACTATGATCTTGTCGAGAAGATGAAAAAGGAATACGGGGACAAAATAGCCTGCATATCGATCGGCCCTGCCGGAGAGATGAAGATGTCGGCGGCTTCTGTTGCATTTACTGATATGGAGCTGAGGCCGACCCGCCATGCAGGCCGCGGAGGAGTCGGTGCTGTTATGGGCGCAAAAGGCGTAAAAGTCATTGTGCTGGACGATACGGGCATGCCGAACAGAGAGCCGAAGAATCCCGAAAAATTCAAAGAAGCCAATAAGAACTTTGTTCAGGGGCTTAAAAAACATCCTGTCACCGGCGAAGGACTTCCTGCTTATGGAACTAATGTTCTGACCAACGTGATCAATGAAGCGGGCGGATTTCCCACAAACAATTTCAAAACCGGGCGCTTTGCAGGAGCTTCAAAAATCAGCGGTGAAACTCAGGCAGCCACAGAAACAGCACGCGGCGGAGTCGTAACCCACGGCTGCCATAAAGGCTGTGTTATCAGATGCTCCGGAATATACAACGACAAGGACGGCAACTTTTTAACAAAACAGCCCGAATATGAAACTATCTGGGCGCATGGCGCAAACTGCGGTATAGATGATCTCGATGCAATCGCGATGATGGACCGCCTTGATGACGATTACGGACTCGATACAATTGAAATGGGCGCCACAATCGCCGTTGCCATGGATGCGGGTCTGGCAAAATTCGGAGATGCAAAGGCTGCAATAAATCTTTTAAAGGAAGTGGGAAAAGGAACTCACCTTGGCCGTATCCTTGGAAACGGCGCTGCGGTTACCGGTAAAGTATTCGGCATTGAGAGGGTTCCGGTCGTGAAAGGCCAGTCGATGCCGGCCTACGATCCAAGGGCTGTTCAGGGTATGGGCGTCACTTACGCAACATCTACAATGGGCGCCGATCATACTGCAGGTTACGCTGTCACCGCTAATATACTCGGTGTGGGAGGCAAGGTTGACGCGCTGAAACCTGAAGGACAGATTGATCTTTCGAGGAATCTCCAGATTGCAACCGCTGCAATCGACTCCACGGGATTGTGCCTCTTCATCGCGTTTGCGATTCTCGACCAGCCGGATACTTTCCAGGCCATGCTGGATCTTATCAGCGGATTTACCGGCGCGAATATGACCGGTGATGATGTGGTCGCCCTCGGGAAATCAGTGCTGAAGAACGAAAGAGAGTTCAATATTCAGGCAGGATTTACTTCAAAGCACGACAGGCTGCCTGATTACTTTAAAAACGAGCCGCTTCCGCCGCATAACGTGACATTTGCTGTCAAGGACGAGGATCTCGACAAAGTCTTCAACTGGTAAACCGTTTTTTTATAAAAGGGAGACCTTTTCGGGGGTCTCCCTTTTATTCTTTTTCAATAATACGGCTTTGTAAAAAGACAGGATCTCACACCAGGCCGCAAAGATCACAAAGTTAACTTATTAATATTAAATGATTTTTTCTTGATGCTCTTTGTGCCTTTGTGAGAAAATAGGGTTTTTAATAGTCCATAATGAATAATGCAGCTTTTCCCTCTCTTTTGTTATCCTTTGAACCGGGCCGGATTTTTATCTTTTTCCAGCTTCTTGAAAACGGTTTCATCGTAAAGGAAAAAATCGGCTGCAGCGTTAAGGAGTTCTTATGCAACCGGATGTTTATCGAACAGGAGTATCTCGATAATAGAATCCAGACAATTTTCCTGAATGGAAAGCCTGTTGACGATGTCAATTCCGCAATAGTAAGAGACGGTTCATCTATCTCCCTTTCTGCCGCAATGCCAGGCCTTGCAGGAGCAACGATGAGAAGAGGCGGCACATTGGCGTCCATGCGAAGCGGAATCTCCTATGTTCCTGCGGAAACCGGCTTCGATTCATTCGAAGGTAAAGTAACAATAAAATTTTTTAATCTCATATCAAAAGAACTGGGACCTGAATTTTTAAACCGCGGCATCATAATCGAAGGAAAGACCTTTTCCGGATTTATAGTCACAAACAGGAAGATAATTGAAGCGGGGCTTTTTTCGGCTGAAACGGACGGCGTAAAAATAGAAACAGAAAAGCTTTTTAATATCAAGTGGGAAGATAAAGCGGAACTGCTTCTGAAGGTGACAGGGATAAAATAACAAGGGCTGCCATTTCAGGCAGCCCCTCTTTTATCGTATTAATTTTTTTTCGCTTGAACCCTTGAATCCTGCCGAAGGTCCGCCAATCAGCATGGCGGAAACCCTTGAATCCTTGAACCCCTTTTTTATCTTTCCTATTCACAAAGTTCAAACAGAGCCGCTGCGCCCATACCGCCGCCTATGCACATCGATTCGACTCCGTATTTGACGCCCTTCTCTCTCATGTTTGAGATGAGCGTCGCGCAAAGCTTTGCGCCGGTACATCCAAGCGGATGCCCAAGGGCTATTGCTCCACCATGGATATTTACCTTCGCCATGTCAAGGCCCAGTTCCCTGATACAGTAAAGGGCCTGGGAGGCAAATGCCTCGTTTAATTCAAACAGGCCTACCTCTTTTAAATCCATTCCGGCGAGCTTCATTAGCTTAGGAATGGCATATTTTGGTCCGACGCCCATTTCATCCGAGCGGCACCCGACCGTCGTATAGCATTTAAGCTTTGCGACAGGCTTTATTCCCATAGCTTTTGCCTTATCGCCGCTCATTATGATTGTCGCGGCCGCTCCGTCTGTTGTCTGCGAGGAATTTCCTGCTGTAACAGAACCGCCTGCTGCAAAAGCTGGTCTCAGTTTGGCAAGGCCCTCTATGGTCGTATCAGGCCTGATTCCGTCGTCATTTTCCACTATGAAAGTTTCTTTCTTATATGTCCCGTCTTTTTGAAGAACAAATTTTGCGGCAGGCGTCGGAACAATCTCCTTATAAAGCTTTTTGCTCAATGCTTCCGATGCCTTCATCTGTGAATTATATGCAAATTCATCCTGAGCCTGGCGTGAAATATTATACCGGTTCGCCACGTTTTCAGCCGTGATTCCCATCGAACAGTACAGGTCGGCCTGTTTTTTTGAATGCTCAGGATGAGGTCTTGGGAAATTTCCGCCCATCGGAACAAATGTCATCGACTCGATTCCGCCTCCGATTACCACATCAGACCATCCTGACATCACGCGCAAAGAAGCAAGTGCAATCGCCTCAAGCCCCGACGAGCAGAAGCGGTTTACCGTCGCACCCGAAACCTCATCCGGAAAACCGGCTATTTGGGCGGCAATGCGTCCTATATTAAGCCCCTGTTCGGCCTCAGGGAAAGAGCACCCGATCATTAGATCCTCAACGTCCTTCTTTGCAAGATTCCGTGTCTTTTCAACCGCAGCGGTTAAAATAAAAGACAAAAGATCTTCAGGTCTCGTATCTTTATAAGCCCCTTTTGCCCTTCTGCAACCGGGAGTCCTTACTGATGTTACTATATATGCATCTCTCATTGTTGTTTCCTCCTTGAGATAAAAATCCGTTCAAATGTTAGTTCCTGAGGGGCTTGCCCGTCGAAAGCATGTGGTCAATTCTTGCCAGGGTCTTTTCCTCTTTAAGAAAATCGACGAATGCCGTTCTTTCCAGCTTTAAAATGATCTCTTCGTCAATTTCACTGTTTGTTCTGACGTCGCCTCCGCTTATGACGAATGCTATCCTTTTTGCCAGGAATGCATCATATTCACTAACAAACTTGGCGTTCTGCATATTGAATATTTCAGCATTAATCATACCCTGTGCAGCTTCTCCGAAAACCTTGAGTTTCTTCTTAACAGGAGGAGCATAACCTTCATCCAGCATCTTTAAGACTTCTTTCTTTGCTTCACCGATAAGGTAGT
>JAABQB010000031.1 GCA_011391695.1 Desulfobacteraceae bacterium
TGTTAAAGGTGTTGCATCCTTCTTTAACCGGGCAGCCGTAAATATCGCCATGTTTGTTTCGGTCAATATCTGGCTCTTGCTGGGTTACCGGGATGAACGGCTGGAAATAAAGAAAAAAAGACTTTATAACGATTTTTTTGAAGGCACCGTACCCATTGGTATGGGTGCTGCGGTGGCCGTATCCTTTATCCTTTTAATGTTTGTTTTAATATAGTCCCGGGATATTTATATGGTAAAAACAGAAGATTTGAAGCGGATCAACATGTTAAGGGATTTCCCGGGTCATTTACTTGAAATCATTGCCAGGGAAGCCAATTTAACCATTTTTGGGACAGGCGCCCGATTGGCAACCATTCATGAAAAACTGGATACATTTTATATGTTGATCATGGGGCAGGTGGCAGTGAAAAAGGCTCTCACTCCTGAAATAGATATTATATTTGAGTATGTACAATCAGGATCTACTTTTGGCTCCTCCGCATTCATAGAAGGATCTACTTCCGCTTATACAATCATATGCCAGGAACCCTGCGAGACGATCTCTCTTTCAGGGGAACGGATGATAGAATTGTTCAGGGAAAATCATGAGTTGGCCTATTATATGATGCTTGGAATTGCCAGGCAGTATAAAAAAAATATGGATATCAGGGCAAAGATGATCATGAAAACCCTGGATGATAATCCGGAACTGAGAGATGATATACATGACATTGAAAATCTTGCCCTTGTGATTTAAAAGGATCCATAATAATGGTTGAGAATAAGCTGCTTAAAAAAATAGGGTTTATCAAAGATCTGCCGGATGCCATGCTGGAAAAAGTCGGCGCCATAGCTTTGCTTGAAACGTTTGAGAAAGATAATATTCTGTTTAAGCAAAATCAGGAGAAAACCCATTTATACATGCTGGTTTCAGGGAAAGTTTTTTTAAACTGCAGTTTTGCTTCAGGTAAATCCCTGACACTGGATGAAGTTTCTGCAGGAAGAACAGTCGGAGTTTCGTCTTTATTTGGAGTATACCCAAGCGCATTTACTGCAATCTGTTCTGAACCCAGTTCAATCATTACTGTTTCAGGTCATGATATGCGTCAATTGTTTCTTGAAGATTTCGAAACAGGTCACGCCCTGATGTTAAAGGTAGTTAAAATTTTCAGGTCACGGATGGTGATGCACACCCGGCAATTTATGCATTCATTGCTCAATCATAATGAAATTATAAAATTAGAATCAAAATAGGGTTCAGGGGATCAGGTGTCAGGGGTCAGGGAGCAGGGATTTCAAGCGGCTGTCCTATAATTTGATTGATATCATTTCTGAATTTTGATTTGTAATAATTTACCGTTGATTCTCTCGACATTATCATGTCGATTTGTCTCGTGTGCATAGTAAGATACCCGAGAACTTTCAGACGCTTTTCCATGAAGTCTCTCTCCCTATTGTCAATCCTTGAAAACAGGCTGTCTTTTTTGACGGTTACCTTAAATCCGTACTCTTCAAGTATTTCAGCCAGAAAGAGGACCCTTTTTAACCTTCGGTCGTGATCAGCGGCTCCACCCTTGAACTGAAAGCTGATGTAATTTTCTCCTACCCTGTCGCAAACAATGCTTTCTATGATTGAAAAATGGAAACCGAGCCTCGAGCTTAAGCTGCAAAAGTATTTCGAAATCATAAAATAATTCCGCTGGGCATAAACGCTTCGTGCGCCTGTTGCCAAAGCAGGATTCCGGGTGGCTTCGAACATAACATTCATAAGCCCTTTTCCATCAACCGGTGGAGGCCCCTCCCATGGAAATGCTGTGATTCCTTCCCATATTGCTATCATCGGAACGGATACTATATTATTAAAATTGACATATTTGCCGTCAACCTCTTCCCTGAATCCATCATCAAGGTTCAAAATCCACCACTGCATCGGAACATCGTAAACAAGCTGCTTTCCGGACCGCTCGGAAAAATTGTGCTCCTTTCCGAAATTAAACATCTCCTGTACCGATTTTTCATGGATAAATCGTGTAATGTCATGAAGTGTCTTACATCCCGCCGGCTTGAAATCCCGGGAATCGGGATCTAAAAGATTTAATGGGACTATATATCTGCTTACTTCTTTTAAGATTTCGTAAACGGGGCTTTCATTCATTAGATTTTTTGTTTTACCGGAAGCGGTTGCAAGCGATTCGATTCTTCCAGCATGGATTGAAAGCCCGTTTGCATCTACTGTAATAAGGTCGCCATCCTTCAGTTTCTCATAGATCTTTGTAATGCCGAAAATGGCGGGGACGCCGAATTCCCGAGCAACATTTGCCAGATGTCCTGCAAACCCACCCTGCTCTGTTATTACAGCGGAAGCCCTGCTCAAAAGTGGCGCCCACGCAGGGAGAGCCTGCCTTGCCACAAGAACAGAGCTTTCAGGAAATCTCAAAATATCGACTGCCTTGTCAACATGAAATACTTTTCCTGAGGCCACGCCCGGACTTGCCGTAACACCTCCCTTAACAATAACTGTTTCGTCTTTCTTCTCCAGACCGGAAGGGATAATTTTATTGCCGGCTTCTATTATCTGAAGCGGTCGGCATTGAAGCATGTAATAAAATCCGTCATCGGTAATTGCCCATTCAATGTCCTGAGGAAGTCCGTAATACTTTTCAATTTTAACTGCCTGCTCGGCAAGGGCGCATGCCTGTTCGGAACTTAAAGACGGCTCAGCCTGTAATTCTTCCGTTATCTCCATACGGCAAATGCCTTCCTGAGGAAAACATACGAATTTTCTGTTTTTTATTTTTATATCTTTGTGCACGAGGGACATGGGTGAATCTCTTGATACTACAAAAAGATCGCAATCAACACTTCCGTCAACAACGGACTTTGGAAGCCCCCAGACCGAGTTAATGAAAATATAATCATCGCTCATATCAACAGGATTTCTTGAATACATTACACCGCCTGCAACAGCATCCACCATCTCCATGCACCCTACCGACATGTGAACATCTTCATCCCTGAATCCTCTTTCAAATCTGTATGTTATAGCCGGAAGTGAGTATTTTCCCGCAACCACATTTTTGTAAACTTCAAAAATATTATCCGAGCTTACGTTCAATTCAGAATGGTAAAGTCCCGCAAAAGAACTTCCGGCGGAATCTTCTCCTATGGCGCTGCTTCTTAAAGCCAGCCTGATTTTTTTTCCGGCATTTCGTTCAAGTTTTGCATATGCTTCTTGTATTGCAGTCTTAATCTCTTCCGGAATACCCGCCTTGATAATCGTTTGCCGGATTTTTGCGCTTAAGGTGTAAAGCTGCCCAATATCTTCAGTCTCCGTGGATTGAAAAAGGCGTTCTATTTCCGACTGGAGGTCATTGTATGAAATGAATTTCTTATATGCCGCCGCTGTAATAACAAATCCTTCCGGAACAGTTAAATTGAGTCTGTTTTTCATCTCTCCGATGTTTGCCATCTTACTTCCGATAACATCGGCCATATCTTTATTGACAGAATCAAGAGGTATTACAAGTGGTTCATTTTTTTCAGGTTCTTTAAACAAAACAATTTTATCTATCTGTTTCTGAATCTCGGTAAACCCCGAAGAAAGCTCTCTGTATTTTCCCGGGGCAAGCACTTCGAGATTTTTTATCATTTTATAGACATTTACGGAAACTGCCGTGCAATTACCCTTTATATGTGACATGCCGAAAAGACGACTACCGTCAAGAAGTTTCTCAATATCCGCCATAATGTCGAGGGCCTTGTTGTTGGAACTGAGTAGAATCTTAAAGCTCTGGTAGCGGGATTTAAAATCATTGCGGAGATATTCGGCATCGGACGACGATTCAGGCTGATTTCTTTTCAGGAGTTTATTTATAATTTCCGAGAATTTTATCATATTTGATACCTTCGTAAAAAGTCCTTCTCGCACAAAGAGCACTGAGGACACAAAGAATAAACTATATGTTTTCAATAGGTTTTTCTTAGTGCCTTTGTGGCTTCGTGGCTTCGTGTGAAAATTGACTTTTTACAAGTCCATCATATTGATACAAAAAAAAGGGCCGCAGGTAGATCTATTGGAACTGCCTATAGCCCTTTTTGCCTGAAAGAATCAAGAATCATTAATGCGATAGTTTTAACCCCCACCCTTCAAACATGAACAGGATGGCAAAGCCGTACCACATTGTATAAACTACGTAAAATACAAGAGAAAAAATGACTATGCCAAGCTTTTCGGAGATCTTTTGCGGAACGATTTTATAGTAATTGTATGAGCATTCGACTCCCTTTTTCGAAACCGAGCCGAGAAGCTTCATTTCCTTGAATTTACTCTGTTTGCCGAACTCTTTGTCCATAACCTTGATTGCCGACCACCAGTTAAACAGGACTTCTTTTTCAGGATAGCCGTATTTTTCAGAAACAATGCTGCCATTATTGTTGAACATATTATCCGCATCTTCAAGGCAGTTTTCCAGAATTTTATTAAAATCGCCGCTTATCTTGATTCCGGCTCCGGCCACTTCTGCGGAAGCCCCGCTCTTTGTGAAGAGAAGAGCTGTTTTTTCAGCCTGCTGCGGGTCTTTCATGGCGATTGTTATTGAAACCGGTTCTGCTTTAAAATCAGCTACATCTTTTTTGAGTTTCGGAATGTAATATGCCGAACCTTTTGATATGGTATTATATAACGAGTCGAGATAATTTAAAGCGTTTTTCCCTTCGAAAACAGGCGAAAACATTATGGCCAGAACAACAAAAAACCCGACCAGCAATGCAAAGCCACCGTAGAATTCCTTTTTATCTGCTATCATGATATTGCCTCCTCTCCCTTAAGCTTTTTGATATTCATGAGGAAGGTGCTGATTACCCAAATCGCAAAGGTGCTGATCACTATGAAGAAAGACCATATTCCGATCAGATCAAGCCACCTGCCGGTCTCCTTGGAGAGTGGAATGAGATCGATGCTTGCAAGTTTGGACGGAAGGGCAAAGAACCTGTTGGTAAAACCGGCAAGAACTGCCATTGCGTAAAAGCCCCTTATTGTTATTCCTTTTACGACCTTGGTCGCCATTGCTCCCACCTGTATTCCAAGCAGTGAGCCAAGGAGCATTCCCATCGCAAGGGTATAAAAAATAAAACCGTAAATAGCATACTGTGAAATTGCGGCATAACCGGCAGTAAAAACAATCTGGAAAATATCGGTGCCGACGGTCGTAAGGGAAGAAACGCCGAGAACGTACACGAATATCGGAAAGGTCAGGAATCCGCCTCCGACACCCATAATGGAAGCACAAAAGCCGACAAGGCCTCCGCTTAAAACAAGAAAAAGAGCCGATATTTTACGCCCTCCGGGTACAATCCCCTGGTCAAAGGTGATCATTGGCGGGATATTCATCGCCTGAAGCTTTCTGGGAAGGTTTCCAAGGTCTGCGCCTTCCGATTTTCCTCCGTGGGCGCCTCCACCCGCGTCAGGTGCTTTTCTTGCCTTGAGAAAATCATAAAGGGAATACGCACCGAGGATACCGAGCATCAAAACATATATTACAGTGATGAAGACATCGCTTAATAACGGATTTATATCGTAGATAACCCGGTTTATCACCCCTCCGGTTGTCGCTCCGATCATGGCGCCGATTAAAAATATTACGGCCAGCGCCACCGAAATATTCCCGAGTTTTCTGTGAATAACGGAACCCATGATTGCCTTGGCAAAAATATGAAAAAGGTCGGTTCCGACGGCCAGAATACCTTTTATGCCGGCGCTCATCAGAGCGGGAGCGATAATGAAACCGCCGCCAGCGCCGATACATCCTGTAATAAGTCCGGCGCCTATGCCGATAAGAATGGAAGCAATAAAAATACCCGTCGTAAAAAAAGCGGGGCTGTAAGCTGTTTTGCCTCCCAGAAACTCAGGAAGAGCCACTCCGAGCTGATCTGCAAAAGCAAACCCACCCAGAATAACAGGGATAATCAAAAGTCCCAGAACCGCCAGCCTTTTCTTGCTCCCCAGAATGGTATTCGAGACATCAATTTCCCACTGCGCATGGGCCCTTGCGCCCAGCATCATGAAATTCCCCCATTGTTTGAAAAAGTTCATTCCTCGTTACCTCCAATTTTGTAAATTTTATGGTCTTTTCGAAAAGCGCCTGAAGAACAGCCTGTAAACAGCAACTAATATGCCATAATCGGGATAGGGATTAATAAATATGCGAAGAGGTTGAAATTAAAGGTAATTTTAAGTCAATAAAATATCAGGCAGATCTATCGGGGAAAAAGGTGTCAGTTTTATTTACAGGTTGTAAAATGTATTGAATATATCGTCTAGTTGCATGCAATTATTTTCTCAAGATTATAATTTCCTTCAAGAAAATTTTTAGCCAGAATTTCAATACTGGCTTCATTGATCATCAGCATATCCATCTGCCGGGTAAACTGAAGAAGCCGCCCAACAAAGTCGAGTTTTTCCTCCATAAGATGCAGTTCATGTTTTTGATACCTGGCGTTAATCCTGTCTCCCGAGACCTCTGTGGTAAAATCAAGAGACTGAAGTATCCTTGCGATAGCTCTTACACGCCTGTTTTTCCTGATATCATCTGCGGCGCCTCCCTTGAAAGAGAAGGATATGTAATTCATATTAACGGTTCTGCTGCAATAGGAATCGATGACACTGTAATGATATCCGACGCGGGAGCTGAAATTGAGATATTTATCTGAAATAATGGCATAACTGCGGTCTCCGAATCTTTCAGCAGCCGATGGAGGCGAGAGCATCTGTTCTCTCATGACGGATAGAAATCCTTTAAACTCCACGGGACGACACTGGTTTTGCTGGAAATCCCTGTTCATCAATCCATTGAGAAGCGCTTTTAACGGAACAGAAGTGATATTATCAGGAGATATGCTGTTTAGATTTATATTCTTTTCCGTAACGCCGGATCCTAAATCGATAACATACAGGTCAAGCGGTATATTGACTTTTAATTTAAAAGCCATTCCCTTTTTATCGGAGATAAAATCGCTCAGTTTAAACATCTCGGTATACGAAAATTCATGTACCAGCCGGCTGATGTCGTGAAGGGTCCGGCAGGAGGAAGGGGCAAAATCAGGCGATGCCGGATCAAGAAGATAGAGAGGTACGATCCAATCGCTTATCTCTCGCAGAATTCTGTATACAGGTGTTTCCTTCATTGGAAATCCTCCTGTCTTCTGGAAAACTTCCAATTCATGCACCTTTCCCTGATATACTCTCCCAGAATAAGCATCGACGGTGACTTCCATGCCGGCCGGGATGACGGAGGTAGCTACATCGGTACTTACAATGGTTGGAATGGCAAATTCTCTGGCAAGAGTCGCCATATGCCCTGCTATGTTTCCCTTATCGGTAATAATTGCCCTGGTTTTTTTCATTACCATCGCTATCTTGGGAGAGGAATGCCTTGCAACAAGGACGGCTCCGTCAGGAAACTTAAGAAGGTCATCCTCTGAAGATACATGAAAAGCCGGTCCGAAACCTATCCCGCCTGAAACAGTCACTCCCTTTTCGATCAACAAGGGGTATCCTGGCAGTACAGGGGAGGCAGGATACCTTTTCCCTGCATCTTCGGCGCGCAGAGGACGGCTCTGCAATATGAAAAGGGTTCCGTTTCTGTCAAGCGCCCATTCAATATCCTGGGGGCACCCGTAATGCTCCTCAAGTTTACGGGCATAGCCTGCAAGAACGGCGATATTTTCTGCCGAAAGAGAAGGCTTCTCCACTAGATCATCAGCCACAGGAATTTCAGTCAATCCACCTTCCGGTTTACTAATCAATTGAACTGTTTTTCGGGAGATCTCCGAAGATAATGTACGGCCGTCTTTTCCAACCGTGTAAACATCAGGTGTAATGACTCCGTCAACGGCATAAGGCCCCAGACCCCAAACTGCCGTTATTATGATATTATCCTCCAGGATGTTGAGAGGGTTTCTTGAATACATAACGCCGCTGGCAACCGATTCGACCATTTGAATACAGGCCACGCTCATGGCAATATCTTCATCTCTGATTCCTTTGTTGAGCCTGTAAGCTATAGCGCTCGGAGTGTAAAGACTGGCTAATATTTCTTTATAGGTTGTTATCAGTTGTTCCTGCGGCACATTTAATTTTGACAGGTATTGGCCGGCAAAGGATAACTCGCTGTCCTCTCCTATAGCGCTGCTCCTCATCGATACCCGCATGAAAGTGCCGGGACTTTTCCCGTATGCGGTCTTATCGGCAAGTTTTGCATAGGCAAGCATGATGGCTTCTTCTATTGCTGGAGGGACATCTGCAGAAATGATCAATTCCCTGATATCGTCGCTTATTTTTTTGACTGTATCGGGATCGTCAGGATCTATTTCCATCTTTTTCTTGCTTACTTTATCAAAGAGATCCGTACTGAACAGAAATGACTCAAAAGCTTTTGTGGTTATTGCAAATCCTTCCGGGATCGGGAGTCCGATCCTGCTTTCTATTTCACCCAGATTCGCATTTTTACCCCCAACCCAGTCGATCATCTCCGCATTTATCTCAGAATAAGGTAAAATAAGCTCCGATATGGAAACCTCTTTTTTTCTGTTGAGAATCTCCTTGATTTTCAGGTCTATATTTTCGAGAACTTCAAAAAGCCGGGAGTAACGGTGGCCTGAGATGTCGTCTAAATTTTTTATCATGCGAAGGGCATGGAAAACAGCTTTGGCAGATCTCGTTCTGACATAAGACATGCCGAATACCTGTTCACCGCACAGTTTTTCTTCCAAATCAGTTATTACGTTCAAAAATTCGGAATTCGAATCGAGCAGCATTTTGAAACAGGAATATTTAAAACGGAACAGATCCGGCAGGCTATTTTCTGAAGGAGATTTTTTTTGTGATTTATCACGCTTAAAAAGCTTCTTGAACATTACTCTTTTCCCTGAGCATGTCCTTTTTCTATCATCCCGCGGCGAAAGGCATCCTCAACCTTGACCATGAGATCATTGACGGTACACGGCTTGATCACATAGTCATATGCACCTGATTTAATTCCTTCTATTCCCGCTTCAATAGAGGCATGTCCGGTAAGAAGTATAACTTCTATATGCGGATCGATTTTCTTGACCCGCTTCAGGGTTTCTATTCCATCAATACCGGGCATTTTGATGTCTATTATGGCAACATCGAAAGATTTTTTCCCGATAATTTCTATTGCCTCCTCGCCACTGCCTGCATCTGTGACATCCAGGTTTCTTCTTTTTAACCTGTTTGCCAGAGTTGTTCTGAAATCTTCTTCATCATCCACCAGTAACAGGCGTATAATTTGCGTGTCTGCTTTTTCCATATAAACCTATTTATACATGAATATTGATTTAATACAAGTCGGCAGCCTAATATCTAATGCGGATTACCCGCACAGCGCAAGTTGTCGTTTGCCGTTTTTGTATCCGGAGGATTAAGCGCGAAGCCTTTTACCGGACGGCGAGTGCTACCGTATACCCAGGTTTAACTGTGCAGCCTGGTCCGACTCTTGCTACCGAGTCTGTTTCAGAGACATTGTGAACGACCACAGTTCCTGCGGGTTTGCCCTCTTCATTGAGGAGGGCAAGGCTGGTATCAGTTCGGATGCCGTGCGCAGTGCCCAGGCTGAAGGATACCTCGAATCCATCGTCACCTTTTTTTACTCTATAAACCACGGCCTTTCCCTGTTTGGCCATGAGTTGTTCGATCTTTCCGGAGAGGAAAAAGATATACACGAAGGCCGGAACAAAAAAGGTGGAAAAAGCCGCAGCCATGATCCATGGCGATATATCAAGGTATCGTTTTATGAAAGATTTGAAGCTCTGGCTATAACCCGCATAATCTTTATAAACCCTTATCAGAAATTCACCGGGCTTTTGTATCTTCATGCCTTCAAGGCCTACCGTAAGGCTGTACTCTCCCGCCAATATATCAGGATCAATTGTCAGCCGCCCCTGCCACATGTTGTCCCCGAACCAGTGTCCTTTCTGGATTGAATCGATGGTCAGCAGAATATGATTTGAGTTGCCCGTCCATGTAATTTCACGGGCACTTTTGACTTTTCCCGGCATTATTCCGTTGATTTCAACTGTTGTTCCGGGAAGAAGATCAAACACATTTGCAGATTGCCTGAACCCGGCTATAACTGCATCAATAATTGACAGGCTGAAAAGAATACAAAATAAGGCTGTGATTTTTCCAACAGCACTTCTTGCTCGTATTAATTTATCCATATCTACGCAACCACTGCAAAGGGGTTCAGGCTGAAGATCGAAGGCTGAAGGTTCGTGCAACATCCCTATATATCTTCAGTCTAACAGCCTTCAGCCTTCAGTTATCTTTTATTTCTTGAAAATATCCGTCTTGCTGAGGTTCATAAACCTCCTGGCCTTTCCTTCCTCTTTATAGTAGATGCGGACTTCATCCCCGGAATCCCAGGTATTATCCGGAAGCGCGAAGTATTCATCAGGCACAGAAAATGTAGTAAGAATTTTCTGTCTTTTCGAATAGACCGTAACAGCCTTCTTTGCCCTGTCTACAACAGGAAAAGCTTTTGGCTTATCCGCGGCCTTGTCATAGACCTGCGGATCATCACCGCTTACTTTTTCCGCTTGAGAGATCAGAATGTAGTCGATGGTCTTGAAGTTCTGCGTTGCAGTATCAAAGATGACTATCTGTTTTTTTTCGGTATCGAGCTTCATGCGTTTTCCTGCTTTAGGAAGAGCTCCTATTTCCGAAGGATCTTTCGGCATCTCATATGTATAAGGCGGCAAATGAGTATAGTCAGGTTTCATCGGGTCGGCCTTAAAATCTCTGATAAGAGTGACCACTCCTTTTTCCTTGTCAAATTCGATAACCCTTCCCTGATCCACATTTCCCAGTTTTCCGCAGGCAAGGAGAGACCCAAAGGATAAAACAGTCAGTATGGCAAACAAGCTTAATTTCTTTATCATAGTATGTCTCCTCATGTTAAGCCCTCCCTTTTTTCGCGGCGACTTCCTGCTTTGCACCCTGAATCATTTTAATAAGAATGTAAAGAGACAGGGCAGCCACAAGCCCAAGGATAAGAGTTGTTGAGGCAATATCCATAACAACCTGGGTTCCGTCTATATACTTTGGAATTAGTTTCATAATGACGGAAATACAGCAACCGACAACGGCAATTCCAAAGGCGATGCGAATTCCATACCCTTTGATATATTTGGTTGCCACTGTCCCTACCTGAGCTCCCATAGCTGCGCCGCACAACATGATAACGGCGGCAACCAGCTCCGTCCTGCCTTTGAACGTGTATGTTCCGGCTCCGTAAAGACCTGAAATCGCAACTTCAAAAAGATCTGTCCCGACGGCTATGTGGGTGGGACAACCGATAAAATAGATAAGTGCCGGCATACGTATAAGGCCTCCGCCGATACCCAGAATTCCTGCCAGCCAGCCTGTAACAAAGCTGATAAAGATGGGCAACCAGGCTGAACATGTGAATCCTGCCGCCTTGAAATGTATCATGGGAGGAATCTTCAGCTTATGAAAGGTCTTGTGCCATTCTATGCCTGTGGCCAGTTTATCAACATCCTGACCTTTTGCCTTTAGCTCTTTTTCCATTTTTCTCTTCTTTGCCACGTCGGCAAAGACCATCCATGCGATAAGGATAAGAAGTATAACGTACATCCAGCGGACTATCATATCTACTTTTCCGATGCGTTCCAGCCACATGATCATCTGTGCGCCTATTTCAAACCCGGCCACAGTACCGACAATCATAATAACCCCTAGCCTGTAATCTACGTTCCCGAACTTGCCATGCCGCATGGTGGAAATAAGGGACTTTCCGGCCATGTGGGCAATATCGGTCCCGATAGCGAAAGCCATTGGAAAACCGAGTATGTTGAGCCCCGGTGTCACCATCCAGGCGCCGCCCATACCAAAAAAACCGCCGATTATTCCGACCCCGATTCCAAGAATAACCAGACCCGGCCAGAATATTGTTACTCCCGAAATAGGCATGAGAACATATAACCAATCCATAATTTATCCTCCTGATGTTATTTTAAAATCAAATTTTTTACTGGCGGAAATTTTAATGTTCGGACAACTCCCTCGACTTAAGATCAATGCCAATGCGTGACATAACCAGGTCCGCCAGAAGACCAAGAAGAACCCCGATAATCGGGATGGCTATTACAGTGACAATTGTAAAGTATATATGACTCTCATTGTAAAGATTGGCAAACCATGCTTCCCATCCGGATAGTTTGCGGGTATCAGCCACAATCACAAGAAGGGAAGCCTTTTCTCCTGCAGCCAGAACAAGCTCCGGAATAACCAGCATTGCCGTGGCTGCCACACCTGTCAGTTTTGTCCATAATTTAAACATTTTTTTAATCTCCTTTACTTATTGTATTATGCTAACACTGCACGGGGCATGCGCCACCACCTTAGCCGCTGTGCTGCCTGTCATAGCCCGTTCTATTCCGGTTAGACCGGTTCTTCCCATAAGGATGAGATCGAATTTGTCCTCTTTCGCTCTCCTTATAATATTGTTTGCCGGAACCACACCAGTCTCAAGAATGGTTTTAATCTTTATCCCCTTTCCGTCAAATATAGCTTTCGCGCTGTTAAGGGCATCCTTTGCCTGTTTTTCCAGCTTCTCCTGGATACTTGGGGGCATGTCATCGAAGTCGCTCTTGGAGAAATAAGCCACAGACATGAGCGTTACCTCCGCCCCTTCTTTTTCGGCCAGCTCAAGAGCCCGTTTTACGGCTTTCATTGAGTGTTCCGAACCGTCTGTTGCTGTCAATACCTTCATAAGCACCTCCTTTATATTTGAATTCATTCAGAATTTATCATCTCCCGGATCTTTGCGCCGCGAATCTTTTGTTCCTAAGTAATATTCTTTTCAAAAGCGGCGATCAGTTTCTCCAGGTGAGCATTCTTCTTGTCAAAAGCGGCTAGCAGTTTCTCCAGAAGTTCCGCAAATTTTACAGGTTTCAGCAGATAATCAAAGGCGCCTGATTTCATTCCCTCCATGCTGGTTTCAATTGATGCGTGTCCGGTAAGGAGAATTACCTCGGTCGAAGGCTGAATTTTTTTGATTTCCCTCAAGATCTCTATGCCGTCCATTCCGCCCGGCATCTTGATATCCAGCAAAACAACATCAAAATTATTTTCCTTCATCAAAGAAAGAGCCTTCTCTCCGCTGGGAACACCCGTTGCATCAATATTTCTTTTCAGCAATCGGTTGACGATTGTTTCTAAAAAATCCGTTTCATCATCTACAATTAAAACCCGGAAGGTTTCCATCATAACCTCCTTATTTCTTCTCCGGAACAACAACAGGTAATCTCACGGTAAATGTCGTTCCTTTTCCTTCTTCGCTGTCGAGATCGATAGTGCCTCCCATGCTGCTGACAAGGGTGTAGGTGACCGAGAGACCGAGACCTGTTCCCTTGCCTGATTGTTTTGTGGTAAAAAAGGGTTCAAAAACCCGTGACTGATATTCTTTGGGGATCCCGGGGCCGTTGTCTCTTACACTGATTGCAATCTCCGAATCGATCCTGCGGCTGGTTAGATGAACGTTCCCATCTTTGCCTATCGCGTCAACAGCATTGGTTAAAAGGTTCAGAAATACCTGCTGCAGCTGGGCGCGGTCACTGGCAATTATGGGCAGATCGGTTTCAAGCTCTTTTTCTATCACAATGTTATTTGTCCGGGCATAGCTTTCAAGAAAAGACATTGTCTGGGTCAGGACTTCGTTGATATCCACATCCTCCAGATGCGGCTCCATCCTGCGGGCAAATCCAAGCATGCCGTGGATTACTTTTCTTGCTCTCTCGACGTGTTCCTCTATTTTTCCGAGCGATTTTTTATACTCGGCAAAATGCTGGCTCTTCTGAAAATCCTCCTCGGTCAGGAGATCCTCCATCCAGCCTGTTTTTTCGGCAATCACGGCAAGGGGATTGTTGATTTCGTGGGCAACACCGGCGGCCATCTTGCCCAGAGCAGCCAGTTTATCCGAATGGACGAGTTGTGCGTTCAATTCGTTCACCTCCCTGTCCGCCGTTTCCAGTCGCCTTATTGTCAGGTGGGTGGTAAAGTAAGTTGTGAGGATGATCATCAAACAACCGAGGGCAACTATAACAATTTCTATTCTTTTCGTTTTGAACAGCTTGGTCATCTCTTCCGATGCATCCTGGCTTATTACCAGAAGCCAGCTGTTTTTTTTCAGCCAGCGCGCCGCATATAATATCTTTTTGCCGTCCTTGTCCGCCTTTTCCAGTACTGTTGTTCCCTCTCCGAAGAGAGTGGGATCAAGATGTGATTTGGAAAGAATTTCACCGCCAAAACGAAGAAGTGTCTGATAAGAGCCCTCCTTGTTGATAATAAAAGCGTCGCCTGTTTTTCCAACCTGTGCCGCACGGACGAGACTTTCAAAAACATCAGAGTCTATGGTCGCCCTCAGTATCCATCTTCTGTTATTCTCCTGACGCTGAAGAGCGATAATGAAATGGGGTACCTGCCTGTAACCCAAGAAGACATCGCTGATATAAACACCCTTGCTTTCAACCTCACGGAACCACGGTTGTGAATAGTAGTTCAGGCTGATAAGGTTGTAAGGGCCTACGTAAGCTATTTGACGGCCGGTGCTGTCAATCAGGCCAAGATCTATAAAACCGCCGACCCGGTGGTTCATTATCTGAAAAATTCTTTCTAATTTGTTCTTCTCAGCCAGGTAATCAAAAGTATAAGTATCGGCCATGGCCAACAGAATGGCGGTTCGTTCCTTCAGAAAAAGTTCTATTGCATTGCTTTGGACCCTGGCGCGATATTCAATCTGCTCTTCAATTTTATTCCTGAAAACCTGGGTAAACTGGTAGTAAATTATAACACTAAGAGAGATAAGGGGTATAAATGAAACCAGCAGGGTGATGAAAATTATCTTTCTCTGAAGGTTCGCATATATCTGTCTTTTCATATCAACCCCTTTCAGGTGTTTCTTCCTCTTCCAGACGTTTTATCTTCTGTTCCTGAATTTTTTTTCTTTTGAAAGCGTCTTCAAGTTTATATAATAATTCGTCCACACCGGTCGGTTTCATCAGGTAATCAAAAGCCCCCATCTCCATTCCTTCTACGGCAACTTCCAGATTGGCATGCCCTGTAAGCATTATCACTTCAACCAGAGGCTTAAGTTTTTTGATTTCCCGCAACGTCTGTATGCCATCCATGCCCTGCATCTTTACATCGAGCACAACGACATCGGGCGGAGTCTCTCTGATAATCTTCAATGCCTCTTCACCGTTGTTTGCGCCTGTTACCTTAATTTTCCGTTTCAACAGTCTTTTAACCAGTGTTTCCAGAAACTCTCTTTCGTCATCTACGAGCAGGACATTGAATTCATACATCTGAATCGCCTCCTTATTTACCAAGAACCTGTTTGATTTTTCTGACAAGTTCTTCAAAATCACATGGCTTTGTCAGATATTCCACGGCGCCACTTTTAATACCTTCTCTTGCCGCATTCTCATCGCCATGGCCGGTCAGTATTATTACCGGAAGATCCGGAGTCATCTTTCCTAGTATTTTAATAACCTCAATCCCGTCCATCTCTTCCATCTTAAGATCAACGACAGCTATATCAAAATCAGCTTTACGCAAGGCCTGAAGCGCTTCAGGGCCTGAAAAAGTTTTTATCACGTCGAAACCCCTCTTCGAGAGTCTTTTAGCCATAACATTGACAAAACCTTTTTCATCGTCCACAAAGAGCAGCCTGATAATGTCCGGATTATGATTGGGTCTAAAATCTGACATTTTTTGCACCTAAATACGACTCACAGTGATTTTTTTAAGTTCTGCCTCTATAATTTTTTCCTCATGCCTCCTTTTTTTCATGGCGGCTTCACGTACCTTTGATACAAGCTGCTCCATGTCGCAGGGCTTCATAAGATAATCAAAAGCTCCGAGCTTCATTCCTTCTATGGCAGACTCGATTGTTGCATGACCTGTAAGCATGATAACCTCAACAAGCGGAAACCTCTGCCTGATTATCTTCAATGCGGAAAGCCCATCCATTTCCGGCATTTTAACATCAAGAATTACAACTTCTATAAGGCTGTTGATTTCAAGCATCCTTATAGCCTCGGGAGCGCCTGACGCCGATTCCGTAATGAATTCTCTTTTAGTCAGACGCTTTGTCATAGTTTCAAGAAAAGGAATTTCATCATCCACAAGAAGTATATTCGCTATTGCCATTGTTAATCCTCCTTAATTGTTTTTTTTGAAGGGAAGCCGCACATGAAATGTTGTTCCTGCATCGATAACGCTGCTAACAGTTATTTCTCCACCCATCTCCTTTATGATTCCGTAACATATAGAGAGCCCCAATCCGGTTCCTTTTCCTACAGGCTTCGTGGTAAAAAACGGATCGAATATTCTGCCAAGATTAACCTTTGGAATTCCAGGGCCATCATCTTCAACTCTTATTACTACCTCGTTACCTTCCAGATCGCTTGTCACGGTTATATTTCCGCCTTTATTTCCTTCCAGTGCATCCATGGCATTGTTCAAAAGGTTGAGCAAAACCTGCTGTAGTTCGGAATTCGAAAGTTGCATTACCGGCAGATTCTCCTGAAGTTTTGAATTTATGACTACGTTGCCGAATTTTGCCCTCTGGGCACAAAAGCCGATTACCTCTTTAATAAGCTCATTTATTGTTACATCCTCTGAAGATGTGACGGTTTTTCGAGCAAAGCTTAAGAGTTTCTGGGTTATCTCTCTGCAGCGTTTCCCCTGTGTTTTAATCTGGGCAAGTGCTCTTTCAATCTCGTCTCTATTCTCTTTGCTAACAAGCCGCTCATCTTCCATAAGGTCATTCACCCAGCCTGCTTCTTCTACCATTATGGCAACAGGGTTGTTAATTTCATGTGCAATCCCTGACGCAAGCTCACCAAGTGATGCCAGTTTCCCGGTTTCAATCACCTGCTGGTTCATAAGCTCCTTTTCCCAGTCGGCCTTTGCAATTTTGGTTACCATCCATCTTGACAGCAAAAAAGACGTTACAATGATAACAATGCCACCCATAAAAATGATAAAAATAGCCGCCTCTTTGGCTTGGTTAAGATCCGCAAAAGCATCGGATTTGTCCTGCCGATATATAAGAATCCAGTCTTCGTTTTTTATCAGGGATGCCACATAGATATTCTCACTTCCGGAGTCATCTGCTATTTCCGAAAAGAAAAGCCCGTCTTTTGTCTTTCTGCCGGCTTTTATCGATTCATAGAAAGAATATGGTTTTCTATGAGTTACTTCAAAGAATGGTTTCGACTGAAACTCTCCCTTGCTGTTTAATATGAATGCAAAGCCGGTTTCCCCTATCCGGAGATTTTCAACAAGGGAGTTGAAAGCAGCAAAATTTATTGTTGCCCTCAATATCCAGGGTGTTCCGTTATTTTTAAGCCTTACCGTGATAATAAAATGCGGTGTTCCCCTCAGGCCCAAAAAAACATCGCTTATGAAGTAGTCGCTGTTGATTGCCTTCCTGAACCACTCAGAGTTTGAATAACTGGCCTTTTCCAGCTTGAAAGGACCTGCATATGTAACCTGGATTCCCTCTTCATTTATAAATCCAAGATCTTCAAAAACCGAACCGTATTCCGTCTGAAGCGCCGCGAGATTATTTCTCAGAAATTTTTCATTCTTCAGATCTTCAATGTCGAAGGACTTTGCCATAAATCTGATATTATTCAACTTTTCCACTAAAAAACCGTCTATGTTCTGCCTGTGTTTTAAAACAAGTTCACCGAGATGCGCATATAACTTTTCATTATGGGATATACTAAACCGGTTTAACATGGAGCCGCTCACCACTAACATAGGAGCAAAAGATACGGCTATGGCGATAAAAACCATTTTATTTATCAACGACCTATAATAAGGATTTTTCAGAAGGCTTCTCTGGTTCATGACCGCATATCCTCTGATTCCAATTTTGCATTATCTGTCTCACCGCTCTTGCTTAAAATTTCAGAAACTACTTTTTTAAGCTTTTCAACGCTGCTTCCTCCCTTTTCGACAAATTCTGTCGGATCAATAATTTTGGAGGCAATCATATACTCTGAAAAATAAGTATGAAAAATTACAGGTATATAGGGAATTCTCTGCCTGAGTTTTTTCAACAATAAAGATTCTTCGGCATCAGGCAAATCCGGGTCCAGGATTAAAAGATCCGCGGGTTCGCGATGATATGCCCACTTCAGCACTTCCCGGCCGTTATCAGCCAGTTCGACTGAATAGCCTTCAGCCAGCATTTCACGTCTTAAAAATTCCCTCACATGGGAATTTCTGTCTGCTATTAATATCTTATATATTTTCTTCATATATAGTTCTTAATGATTCGTTTTAGATACTAATGATGAGCAAGGTATGTGCCATGTTAATTTTTTTCATAATATTTTAATAACCAGCCTTAATCATTGGAATATTAATGTTGGACTGCTCGGCTGTTAATAACAATGCTTTGTCGAAAATTTTTACACAGTGTAAAATAAAGCAAGATCAAGATGTCAGGCCGGATACCGGTAGCAGTATAAATCAGGTTTTTACGCGTTCATCATTCTTGACAATTTGATGAATAAAATGAGAGAAAGATAAAAACAATTATTGCGGTCTTAAGGAGGAAGCCATGTCCCGAAATGAGTCGTTTATCATAGGTGGAGAGAATTTTCAGCCTGTTGTCCAGTTGGGCCGGATGAGTAATCGCCATGGGATGATTGCCGGCGCTACCGGAACCGGCAAAACAGTTACACTGCAGATTATGGCGGAGGGGTTCTCCCGCATGGGCGTGCCTGTGTTTGCTGCCGACATAAAAGGAGATCTTTCCGGCCTCGCCGCAGCAGGTAAATCCCATCCCAAAATCGATGAACGCCTCAAGCAAATTCCTATAGAGGATTACCGGCAGTCTCAGAGCCCCGTGGTTTTCTGGGATGTTTACGGTGTTAACGGACACCCTATCCGTACGACTATTTCCGAGCTGGGCCCGCTGCTGCTTTCCAACCTTCTTGAACTCAATGATACACAGGAGGGTGTTCTCTATGCCGCATTCCGCATCGCTGATGACCAGGGCCTGCTGATGCTGGATCTTAAAGATTTAAAAGCCATGATTGCCTGGATGTCAGATAACTCCAAGAAATTACGCAGCGAATACGGGAACCTGGCGCCCGCCAGCATAGGCGCTATCCAGCGCAGCCTGATGGTGCTTGAGGAACAGGATGGCGACCGGTTTTTCAGCGAGCCGGCCGTTCAGATAAGCGATCTGATGCACGTTGATTTTTCAGGCCGCGGCGTAATCAGCCTGCTGGATGCGACCCGCCTGTATTCACAATCCCCGAGAGTATATACCGCATTTATGTTATGGATTCTTTCCGAGCTGTTTGAACAGCTTCCTGAGCAGGGAGATTCGGATCGTCCGCGCATGGTACTCTTCTTTGATGAGGCGCATCTGATTTTCAACAATGCTCCGAAACCGCTTCTCGATAAAGTGGAGCAAGTTGTAAGGCTTATCCGATCAAAAGGTGTTGGTATCTACTTCATAAGCCAGAGCCCAACCGATATTCCTGAAACAGTGATGGGACAGCTCGGTCTGAAGGTTCAGCACGCCCTGCGGGCATTTACTCCCAAAGACAGACAGTCGGTTAAAACTATTGCGGCCAATTTCCGGACCAATCCCGCCTTTGACACGGAAGCGACCATTACCGAGCTTGGCATAGGCGAAGCGCTCGTTTCAGCCCTGGATGAGAAAGGCACTCCCCTGCCGGTAAGACGCACCCTTATTGCCCCGCCCCAATCGCAAATCGGCCCGATATCTCCAGAAGAGCACAATGAATGCATGAATCGCTCGCCTTTGCGCGGCCGATACGATATTCCCGTCGACCGTGAGTCGGCATACGAACTTCTCAAGACACGTGCTGTCCGGGAGACCGCTCAGACGGCTGCGCCGCCTTCTCCGAAACCTGCCGCCCAGAGCAGTAGCCGACAGTCCATAACCGAGGCTTTCATCAAGAGTGCCGCCCGGTCAATTGGCAGCCAGATCGGGGGCCGGATTATTCGCGGGGTCCTGGGATCAGTATTCGGCGGGCGTCGATAATGAAAATCTTTTACATAACATATGAATAAAGAGACGTAGGAATAAAGGAACCTTATCAACATCCCCGGGTAACCGACAAAGACCGAACAGACAGATAGAAAACAAGCTTTCGTGGCCATCTGTCCTTTGAAACTGTTTGGGTCTGATGGATGTCCGTCTCAGGCGGATTGCCGGAGCCGGAGCTGCATTCTTTTTGGAATGCCAAAGCCCATTACCCCTGCCCTGCCAGAACGGGAGATATTCAAAGCCCTCTTGCAGCTGATAATAATCATATGAGAATTGCGGTTATTTCGGATATACACAGCAACATGGAGGCATTTACCAGGGTTCTGGAGGATGCCGACAGTTCCTTTATTGATACTATGGTCTGCCTCGGGGACGTAATCGGTTACGGCCCTGAACCGAATGAGGCTATCCGCCTTATTCTGGAACGAAAGGTCCCGACTGTAATGGGAAATCATGAACTTGGCGTGGCCGAACGCGATTACATGGATGACCTGAATCCCGTTGCATGCAAATCATTGCAGATGACTATTGAAATGCTCTCTGAAGAATCTTTGTCTTTCGTAACCGGCCTTGCGCATTTTTTAGTTTTCAACGGCGCCCGTCTGGTTCACGGCTTTCCTCCTGATTCTCCAATAACATACATGTTTGAAATTTCGAATGTAAAGACGAAGGAAATTTTCGGTCAATACAAAGAAAGGCTCTGTTTTACAGGCCATACCCATAACCCAGAGATAGTTGAATTTGACGGCGATTTTGTTGTCCGCACCCTGCTGAAGAAAGGAACAACAAACCTCGACAAAGGCAAGCGTTACATAATAAATGCCGGAAGCGTGGGACAGCCAAGAGACATAAACAACAAGGCAAAGTACGTAATATGGGATACGGAAAACGACTCCATCGAAGTAAAACATATTTCTTACGATATCGAGTCGGTTGCAAGTAAAATCATCAGGGCAGGTTTGCCTTCAATAAATGCGACAAGACTTATGTAGTTTTCAACCGACTTGAAAACTCCCTTGCGCCCAAAATTATAGTAAACGACAAATATTAATTGATATACCCCCTCACCCTAACCCTCTCCCACAAGGGGAGAGGGAAGAGCTGACTGCTTCCCCTCCCTTGATGGGAGGGGACTAAGGGGAGGGTGATTTATGTCAACTTATTTAATTCGTTCGCTATAGTTACCAGATGGACACTATGTAACGCGGATTATTGCAGTAGGGAATTAAATGAATCCTATTGGTACATACAGGATATGCGGTCTTTTAGGAAAAGTCTTTATGGAGAAACCGGCAGCGGAAAAACATTCGGGGTGAAAAATGGGCGGACATATTGCAATACCTGTCTGGTTGTTTGTTTTACTGATAATAGTGACTTGCATTGCTGTTCTGGACAGAGTTCTTATTCCCAGCACACGCTGGTTTATCCGTCGTAAAATAAATCGGGTCATAGATGAAATCGGAACCCGGCTGGATATAGAGATCAGGCCTTTTCAACTGACAAAGCGGCAGGTTTTGATTGACCGGCTTGTCTATGATCCAAAGATTATCGAAGCCATACAGTTACATGCCCTGGAGCGGAACATTCCCCGCGAAATTGCACAGGCCAAGGTTGTTGCCTACGCAAAGGAGATAGTCCCTTCTTTTAATGCATATCTCTATTTCAGGATCGGTTACTGGATAGCAAAAAAAGTTGCGCGTCTCCTCTACCGGGTCAGGGTCGGTCTGGTAGATAATGAAAACCTGTCACAGGTTAATCCAAATTCCACAGTTGTCTTTGTCATGAACCATCGCAGCAATATGGATTATATTCTTGTGGCATTTTTAGCCGCGGAACGCACGACTTTATCTTATGCTGTTGGAGAATGGGCCAGAATCTGGCCGCTGCATATGCTTATTAAATACATGGGAGCTTTTTTTGTGCGCAGAAATTCGGGAAACAGGTTATACAGGCTTGTTCTGGAAAGGTACATTCACATGGCGACTAAAGAGGGCGTCTGCCAGGCTGTTTTCATTGAAGGCGGTTTGAGCCGTGACGGCTGCTTGAGACCTCCCAAACTCGGCCTTCTTGATTATATGCTGCGGGGTTTTCAACCTGATAATGACCGGGATGTTGTTTTTATTCCCGTCGGGATAAATTACGACAGGACAATTGAAGACCGAAGCCTTCTCCGGGAACTCGATCCTGAAATCGAAAAGAGAAGCGGATGGTTTGTTTTTAGAACAACAGTCGGCTTTATCTTGCATAACCTGTCGCTGATGATTCAAAATAAGTGGCATCGTTTCGGATTCGCATGCGTCAATTTCGGTCCGCATATATCGGCGCGAAAATATTGCATGGAAAACGGCATTAATTTCGGATCAATGAGTCGTGAAGTCCGTTTTCCGGAAGTTGAAAAACTTTCATGCAAATTGCTTGATTCAATTAAAACCATCATACCTGTTCTGCCTGTCCCTCTTGTAGCGACAGTTCTTCTGGAGAACCGGAGCAGATGGATCTCCGAATTTGATATAAAAGCCAGGATATATAATTTAATGGAAGAATTGAAATCAAAAGGCGTGACGGTCAATGTTCCTGATAAAAATAGTGAAAGCGTTATTGATAATGCAATAAATATGCTTAGAATCAGAAAGATGTTTATCGAGTCAGACGGATTAATCAGGGCGGACACCGGCATGATCGATGTTTTGTCTTATTATGCCAACTCGATTGTTCAATGGAGACAAGACCAGGATATTACAATTGCCGGAGATTTGAAAAATAAAGCTGGGAATGTTGAGAGCGGGAGAAGAGCCAAAATTGAATCATTAAGGAGAAATGGAATACAAAATGAGTACTGAGCCTAACAAGATTATATATTCAATGATCGGGGTTAACAAGTTTTATGACAAAAAGCCCGTTCTAAAAGACATTTATCTGTCCTATTTCTATGGCGCAAAAATAGGGGTCCTTGGTCTGAACGGTTCAGGCAAGAGTTCTCTCTTAAGGATACTGGCAGGAGTTGACAAGGAATTTGTAGGCCAGACGATCCTGACTCCCGGGCATACCATAGGTTTTCTGGAGCAGGAGCCGAAGCTCGATGAAAACAAGACTGTTCGTGAAATTGCAGAAGAGGGAGTGCAGGAGACGGTTAACCTTGTCGATGAATACAACCGGATAAACGAAAAATTTGCGGAGCCAATGTCTGATAATGAGATGGACAAGCTCATCAAGAGGCAGGGAGAAGTTCAGGAAAAACTCGATGCGCTCGATGCCTGGGATCTTGACTCACGCCTTGAAATGGCCATGGATGCGCTCCGCTGTCCGCCGGGAAGCACTCCTGTAAAGATCCTGTCGGGAGGTGAAAAACGGCGCGTGGCTCTTTGCAGGCTGCTTCTTCAGAAACCGGATATTCTGCTTCTTGACGAACCTACAAACCATCTTGATGCAGAATCGGTGGCATGGCTTGAAAACCATCTGCAGCAATATGCGGGGACAATAATTGCCGTTACGCATGACCGGTATTTCCTGGACAATGTTGCCGGATGGATTCTTGAACTGGATCGCGGGCAGGGGATTCCATGGAAGGGAAACTATTCATCATGGCTGGATCAGAAGCAGACAAGACTTCAGCAGGAAGAAAAAACCGTAAGCGAGCGCCGGAAAACACTGCAGAGAGAACTCGAATGGATAAGAATGTCCCCGAAAGGACGCCATGCAAAATCGAAGGCACGCATCAGTTCTTACGAAGCGCTTCTTGGTCAGGAAGGCGAAAAGAGGACAAAAGATCTTGAAATCTATATTCCACCCGGTCCGCGCCTTGGAAACCTTGTAATAGAAGCTCAGGATGTATGCAAAGGGTATAATAATCAGCTTCTTGTAGAAAATATGACATTTTCTCTCCCTCCCGGCGGTATAATTGGTATCATAGGACCAAACGGGGCGGGAAAGACAACTCTGTTCAGGATGGTTGTCGGGCAGGAAAAGCCCGATTCGGGTATAATCAGGACAGGAGAGACAGTAAAACTGGCTTATGTTGACCAGAGCCGTGACATACTGAATCCCGACAAAAGCATATGGGAGGTCATTTCGGACGGGCGCGATTCTGTCATGCTCGGAAACAGGGAGGTAAATTCCCGCGCCTATGTAGCAAGGTTTAATTTTTCCGGTACCGATCAGCAGAAGAAAGTCGGATTGCTCTCAGGTGGAGAGAGAAACAGGGTGCATCTTGCGCGCATGCTGAAAGAAGGCGCCAACGTCCTTCTTCTTGACGAGCCGACAAATGATCTTGATGTAAATACCATGAGGGCTCTTGAAGAAGCCCTTGAAAACTTTGGCGGCTGTGCGGTTGTCATAAGTCATGACAGGTGGTTCCTTGATAGGATTGCAACTCATATCCTTGCTTTCGAGGGGGACAGCAGGGTAGTCTGGTTTGAAGGGAACTATTCCGAATATGAAGCAGACAGAAAGGCGCGTCTCGGCGCCGCGGCCAGCCAGCCGCACCGCATTAAGTACAGGCAACTGACAAGAATATGACGTTGATGAACTTATTAGGATTCAAGGGTTCAAGGGTTCTGGGGTTCAAGTGGAAGGAAAGCCTGTCGAAACTTTGTAAGAGATGTTAATGAGGTTGAGAGGATGATGATAAATCTTATAAAATTTTTGGGAAATAAACACTTGAACTCTTGGCCCCTTGCTCCTTGAACCCTTTTTCACAACTGATCGGGAGAAAAACAAAAACTTCTCATTTTTTAACGGCATTTATTGTTCTCCTGATAACCCTCTGCCCTTTCCCCTGCTTCGGGGAAAAGATGCCCGTAGCCGCCAGCATATTTCCGGTTGCCGATATGGTGAGACAGGTGGGCGGTGATTTAGTCGAAGTTATTTCCGTTATTCCGCCGGGAGCAAGTCCCCATACATACGAGCCGAAACCGAGTGTTTTGAAGAAAATATCATCGATTAAGATATTCTTCATGATAGGCGCCGGGCTCGAACACTGGAATGAAAAATTTGTTAACAGTACCGATGGCAGGCTTAAGAAAATTGTTCTTTCGGATGGAGTTGACCTTATACATGGGAAAGACCACCATCATGGAGAAAAAGCCGGTAAGCCGCATTCCGAAGAAACATTTGCCAATCCCCATATCTGGCTTGATGTTGAAATAGCAAAATCGATGGTGAAAAAAATTGTCGCAGCCTTTGTCTCCATTGATAACGCGCATGCCCCGTACTATGAAGACCGAGGGAATCAATATATGTCCGAATTGGACAGTCTTGACCTGACAATATATAAGGAGGCCGGGAAGTTTAAAATAAAACAGTACGTGGCCTTTCACCCTGCATGGGATTATTTCGCGAGGCGGTATGGTCTTGAAAGCGTTGGCGTGATTGAATCGGTTCCGGGGAAAAGCCCCACACCTCTTGATATAAAAAACATTATCGGCAACATTAAAAAACATGGTGTAAAGGCAGTATTTGCGGAACCTCAATTCAATCCGAAAGTTGCGGAAGTTATTGCAAAAGAAGCAGGCGTAAAAGTGCTGATGCTTGATCCTATGGGAGGGCCCGGGATAAAGGGTCGCGAAAATTATATTGATCTTATGAAGTATAATCTTGCGGTTCTCAGGGAGGCGATGCTTTGATAGTGGATAAAACGATTCCTGAAAAACCAGTATTCGTGGAACTCAGCGATGTATGGGTCGGTTATAACGGAAAGTGGGTTTTAAAATCAGTTTTCCTGGATTGCCGTGCAGGTGAAATCCTTGGCATAGTCGGCCCGAACGGAGCCGGAAAATCGACACTGCTGAAAGTGATTTTGGGTCTTATCAAGCCAGACAGGGGAAGTGTTGCCCTTTTTGGAAAGAAACCCGGAAAAGAGGCAAGGCTTGATGTCGGGTATCTTCCCCAGATATCAAATGCGGAAAGGACATTTCCTGTTACAGCCCTTGACGTTGTCATGATGGGAATTTACAGCAGGATAGGCCTCTTCAGAAGGCCGGGCCGCAAAGAAAAAGAGACTGCACTCGATATGCTTTCCATGGTCCACATGTCCGAACATGCAAGACGGCCTTTCGGTGTTTTGTCCGGAGGGCAGCAGCAGAGAATAAATATTGCCAGGGCTCTTTGTTCAAATCCCAGACTGCTTGTGCTTGACGAGCCTTCGACAGGAGTAGACAGCGTTGCCCAGGAAGATTTTTATCTTCTGCTGGCAAAATTAAGAGATGAGAAAGGACTTTCTGTTATTATGGTTTCTCATGATATCGGCGTTATAACATCCCATGCAGACCGGGTGGCATGCCTCAATATTGAAGTTCACTATCATGGAAATCCAGAGTCGTGCACTTCAGATGAAGTGATGGAAAAAGTGTTTGGAAAGAATTTGAATATAATGGTTCACGACTCAAAATGTGCAACCTGCCACATGAAGCATGAGGATGTATGATTGAGATACTTGATTTTGAGTTCATGCGGAATGCCTTTCTTGCGGGATTTATCCTTAGTATTGTTCTTGCTGTCGTCTCTTTTTTTATCGTCCTGAAGCGTTATTCGTTTATCGGCGTCGGTGTTGCACATTCTGCTTTCGGAGGAGTTGCCCTTGGTTCTCTGATAGGAATTTCCCCAACCCTTACAGCCCTTGGTTTTGCGGTTATCGTTTCAAATGCGATAGGTTATGTCGGAAGGCGGGAAAGACTCAGCACAGATACTGCCATAGGCATCTTTTTTGCGCTTGCCATGGCTCTCGGAGTAATATTCATAGGCTTGTCAGACAAATATAATACGGACCTATTCGGGTATCTTTTCGGCAACATACTTGCAATAACCCGTACCGACATCTTTGTCGTTGGAATACTCGGCGCAATAGTGCTTTTTTCATGCTACTTTTATTTCAAGGAATTGCTCTTCGTGGCGTTTGACAGTGAAGTCGCTTTTGTAAGCGGTATGCCGGTCGTTTTCCTGGACCATTTTTTTCTTACGATTCTGGCCTTCGCCGTTGTTATAAGCATTAAAATCGTCGGAATTGTGCTTGTATCGGCGCTTCTTGTTATTCCGGGCGCGGCTGCATCACAGGTCACAGATCGTTATGTCTCAATGATTGCTGTCTCAATTGCAGTTGCCTTGATATCAACGACCGGGGGATTGATTATTTCATATTATGCAGACCTTGCATCCGGCGCCACTATCGTCACGTTCGCATCATTGATTTTTTTTATTATGGTTGGCGCGGGCAAACTCAGAAAAAGATAAGCCGCTTCCGGGGCTTTTGGGGTCGGGCCCCGTTATCCCGGGGAACCGGTCAAAGGAGATTAAAGGAAATCATGCGAGTGGCTGTGATTGCACCCCCTTATCCGCTGGAAGAAGCGCCCGCCCCGCCGCTGGGCATTACTTACGTAGCGGCGGCCTTCGCGGCAGCCGGCGCCGAAGTGAAAATTCTGGATTATATTGTCAGCCGTTACACGCCGGAAAAATTGAAGGCGGAGCTGGATGCGTTCCGGCCCGATGCCGTCGGAGCCACGTCGGTAACGTTAAACTTTTACGGTGCGGCGGACATCGTCCGGACAGCCAAGCGCCACAATCCTGACATCGTTACAATGATGGGTGGCCCGCATGTCTCTTTTGACGCCGAAAACACCCTCGCGGCATACCCTGAAATCGATCTCATCGTCAGGGGGGAGGGCGAACAAACGATTGCCGAGCTCACGCCGCATTTGAAAGACCGGAACGCATGGCCATTGATCAAAGGAATAACCTTCCGTCAGAACGGCCGGTTGGTTGTAAACCCGCAGAGGGAATTCATCGACGACCTCGACACGTTGCCCCTCCCTGCCCGTCATCTTCTGCCCTTGTCGCGCTATCAAGCGCTCGGTTATCCCATCAGCATTATTACCAGCCGGGGCTGCCCCTATTCCTGCATTTTCTGTCAGGGCAGGCGCATGGTGGGCAAAAATATCCGCAAGAGAAGCGCCGCACGGATTGTTAATGAGATCGAGCAGATCCTTTCTTACGGCATCAACCGGATCAACGTCGCAGACGACCTGTTTACCTCCGACAAGGCCAGAGTCATGGATGTTTGCGGCGAGATTCAGAAAAGGGACCTCTCCTTTACCTGGAGCGCCTTTGCTCGGGTCAATACAGTGGATCGGGAAACCCTTCAAATCATGAAAGAAACGGGTTGCGACAGCGTGAGCTTCGGCGTCGAATCAGGCAACCAGGAAATGCTCAGGCGCATCCGAAAGAACATAACGCTCGATCAGGTTCGCCGGGCTGTCAGGCTTTGCAACGACGTGGGCATGATCGCCCATACCTCCTTTGTCGTCGGTTTACCCGGTGAATCAATGGAAACCCTCGAAGAAACCAAACGGTTTGCCGGAAGTCTGGGCTCCCTATACGGCTATCATTTTCTGACACCTTTCCCCGGCACGACCGTCCGCGAAGAAGTAGACCGATATGACCTTGAAATTCTGACGCATGACTGGTCACGCTATGACGCCAACAGCGCCATCGTGAGGACCTCATCGCTTTCTCCCGAGCAGATCAATGCCTTTGTGGGCGAGTTCGAACGTGAAATCGAAAAAGGCTGGGAAAAGCAGGTTCGGGGCTACCATGAGAAGACCAACACGCACACCGAGAATATGCAGGTGGAGGGAAATTTCAAGATGCGCTTTGTGTTCCGACTACTCTCGGAAGATCTGATCGAGTCCTTGGGATGCAATCTGCCCTCCGACCCTGCAATTATTGACCGGGAAAAGATTCTCGAAGAGGCCGCGGAACAACTCTGCCTGCGCCTGGAATCTGCAACCGGTACGGACGCGGGCCTTATCCGCCGCACCATTCGGCTCTTCATAGACCATGGCTACATCAAGTTACGGCAGGACGGCAAAACTCACGCCTGGCGCTGGACGCATAATAACAAGGTTGATTGACAACCGGAATTCATCTAAAAATATTAACCCGGGCTGCGCGCTCAGCGCTATGGGAATGCCTTCCTGAATGTTCCGACTTGATATTTTAAGTTTCTATGGCGGACTTCCGTTTTTTATCAGAGATTGTCACACAATAACTGCTTCAACCGCTCACTTAAAAACATTATTGATTCGATATCCAGGTGATCGGTAATTGTTTCATCAAAAAGCAGCCGGGTTTTGGCTTCAAAACCGTCTTCCGGTTCCGCATCCCAGAACATCAACATCACTGGCACCATAGGCAGTACTTGAAAATAAAGGGCCGCGTCAGCTGACCCGACTTCCCGGGTCATGTCCCGGCCCCCCACACTGGCAGCTGCAGCCCGAAGTTGTTCGATTTTTCCCTTGAATGCCTCCTTCAGAGGTTCTTCTACGTGGCTTTTCATGGATTTGATCTTTGAAACCGTGTTAGGAAATTCAACCAGGCCCTTCCAATTGCCGGCCGGCCTGGCGCTGCCGCCCTGGGCCATGTGGTTGAAGATAAATACCTGCTCCAAGCGGTTCAATGGTCTGCCGTCAAAGTGCTTGATAGTTTCGCCGGTTATCAAAATGGTTTCATTAAAATACGGTAGTTCAAGTACCGGCTGTCCATCATAATCCACCAGCCGGCCACCGATGCGCTCCGGCAATTCGCTGATGTTCATGGATGTCGACCGTTGTTTAGCCCACTCCAGAGCATCCCTGGCCATGTCCCGCCTGGTCCATTTGCCGTCAGAGTACTGTGCCTCCAGTTCGGTCCGGCAGGCAGAAATTACTTCCGGCGAAAGATACGGGCATTTCTCCAGGGGTAGTTTTTCCGAAATTACCATGCTGGCTAAAGCCAAACAGGAGGGAAACCCGCACTCCCCGCAATTGGTTTTTGGCAGCACATCGCGATACAGATCGAGCGCGGAAAGCGGCATTAAATGAACCTCCGGAAAGTTATGTCAGAGCCAGGCTGTTCTTCAGCTCCAAGTCCACGTTTTCCCTCTATCATCCCAAATTATCACTGTCAACTTATATATTGATGAACGTCCCCTGTTTGTTTGGATGTTCTTCAAAGATCTCAACACTCTGAACTTAATAGCAATTTCGAGAGAGAGTTGTCAAGGTACTTTAGATGGCTGCGAATTTATCCCGGACATTTTCTCCAGCAGCGAAACGGTTTCATCTATTAAATGTTCACGCGCCCAGACTTTTTGTTTGTCGTCAAGCGCTTCGCCAAGCCCTTGCAATACATTTCGACGGGAAAATGTTTTTTTGATAAACCTAACCAGAAATGCGCAGTATTCGCCCACTCCTTTTCCTGTCCGTTCTATCAACAATTGTTCATTCAACTTAAACCCATGACTCAGAAAATACCATGCATCGAATAAATCACGGACAACGGCACTTTTGCGGTCTGATAATGCAACCAACTTGTTTGTCGCCACAGTCATCTCGTCCGCAAGTAGTATCGGCACTCCCATAAACCATTCGTTTTTATAGCGGTTATTCTTCCAAACGCGTTTGTTGAATTCGATTTTTATTTTTGTAGCGCCTTTCCCATAATCGAATTCATACAGAAGTGTGTACTTTTTATCTGCCTCATCCACTACGCGGCCATTGGCAGACAGAACTTCTTTGATGGCATCATTGTCGCGTGTTTCAAACGGCCTGATAATATCAAAATCGAGGTCGAATGAAAAACGCGGTAAATCATAAAACAGCGCTGCGCACGTTCCTCCTTTAAAAGCTGTCTTTTCAGGCACCGCTTTAATAATGCCCGTTAACAGAGCAGTCAAATAACGCCCGTGAGTGTTTCTGTCAAAACCGGTGCTCATATTAATTTCTCAGCCTTTTTCTGGACTGTTTTCGGATACAGTACACACAATCGTTTAAGCGCTGTAGCGTTGATCTTAGACGGCTCATCAATATCCGGTAAAAAACCCAAATACAAACTATCCAGAATCGCGCGTTCAGGAGATGCTATAGAAATTCCTTCTTTGATACGGATACCGTCAAGATTGAAAAATAAATCATCCTTCAGCACATAATATACGTATAAGACCACGCCTCTTTTTTTCCGGCTGTTAATCCGAGCCGCGCAATCGATTTGATTTCGTACCTGAAAACTGACCCCGGCATAATCAAGCGCGGATTGGAAACTGACATAGGAAGGTGTAACCATACGATTCGCAAGTTCGTAAATATTATACTGCTTGTTGAGAGCATAGAAACCTTTGGCAATGCGCAAAATAAGACCGTTTGCGACCATACGAACCGCATTTGTTTTGGCATTAAGTTCTCCTCCTCCCCAGAATATGCGCAAATCCTGGGAAGTGAAGACGGTTTTGCCGGAATCCATCAATATTTTAAGTCTGTTTGAACTGTTCATATCTTTTATAAGTATACAGTTTTGTATACTTCCATAAGATATCCATAATATGCCGAGGCGGTTTTGTCAACAGGACAGTTTAATCGTATTTAATAACATCATACTGGGTCGATTCCATACCCATTGAAACTCTCTGCTAATATAGTCTTTTAAGCCCGCTTTTCATCAAGTCCCATCAGAATTTTCAGGCGCCATTAATGATGCTTATTATTACGGTTGTGTTTAACATTCTAAAAACAACATGAGATCCCCCAAGCTCCCAGTTACCGAAAACAGCCTTGAGCCGAAATCGGTAATTGAAGTGGTAATAGCGGTTCGTCGCTGAAGATTTCCTGAAGGCAGGTTAAAATAACGTGAGCATTCTTTGATCAACGGGATATCCTCCGAAACTTCAGATGTGTGCAGCGTTCCTTTTGTATCCCACTTCCCATAAATATTTTCCTTTTGTACAAATAAATGTTGTAATTTTATAAACAACGTTGTATATAAATTAACAACGGTTGGGGGAGCTATAAATTGAGGGACAGCAATAAAGGGGGGGAAAAATATGTATACCAATTTTGGAGAATTGTTTGCAGCTAAGCGAAAGGATCTCCGAAAAACTCTCAGGGAGTTTTCTCGTGAGAATGGTTTTGATGCAGGTAATATAAGCAAGCTTGAAAGAGGCATTTTACCGCCTCCCCAAAGCAAAGAAAAAAGGCTGCAGTATGCTAGTGCGCTCGGTATCAAGGAAGGCTCGGATGATTGGCTTGAATTTTGTGATTTAGCAACTATCAGCGCAGGTAAAATTCCTGCCGATATTATTTCTGATAGGGAATTATTTGCATCAGTGCCGGTGTTTTTCAGATCTATAAGAAAAGACGGCATTGATAAGGAAAAAATTCAGAAACTTCTGGAAACTATAAAGGCGGAATTGAGATGACCTTCAAGGCACCTTACCTGACTTATAGAGATGTCGGTAAATATGCAGAAGATTTTTTAACAAAGTATCATCCGGCATTAGAATTGCCGATACCGATTGAGTGGATAATAGAGTTTAATTTGGGCCTCAATATTGTTCCCATCCCTTATTTATATAAAACGTTCAAACAGAGTGGTTTTTTGAGCGCAAATCGGAAGATAATTTTTATCGATGAATACCAGTATGATAACTTTGTTGAAAAGTACAGATTCACTCTTGCGCACGAAATTGGCCACTTCGTTATGCATGAGTCCATGTATGAAGGACTTTCCTTTGACTCTGTCCAGGAATATATTAAATTTATGCATTTATTACCGCAAAGCGAATTATACTGGTATGAAACACAAAGTGATTGGTTTGCAGAGCAATTACTGGTTCCTACTACCCAGCTTGAAAAATCCTGTATCGATTTATTGGAATCAAACCGTAGCCAGTTCTCGGAAATACAATCTCTTTCATATGAATTCTGGTCTTATGCCTCGAACGAACTTTCCGATTATTTTGAAGTAAATCCTATAGTCATCGATATCAGAATACAGCGTGAGAACTTTGTGGAAAAATTTAAGAATTTCTATCAATAATTTTAATGAAAATCTTCAGTCTGTGTTAATAAATACTGTCAAACGCTTAATACCTTCACTCTCTCTGAACACAGAATGCTCTGCTGCATTTCCCTGATCCGCAATGCTTGCGGTTCAACAGTTGGCGTTAGCAGCATAGTTATAAAAAGGATTTTTGGTAATGGAAATGTGTCCGGCTTGCGGTAAAATCAGCAATATGGTCTCTTCCACATCCATGAGAATGATAGCCGGCTCCTCCGGAGATAAAAAGAGGATTAAGACCATTACATTTCACTGCGAACAATGCCGTCAGTTCGTCCGCAGCGAAGACAGGGAAGAGGCTCCCAGTTACCGAAAATCCGCCATACCGATCGGCGGATCTGCGACTTTGAGCCGAAATCGGTAATTGAAGTGGTAATAGCGGTTCGTTGCGGAAGGTTTTACGAAGGCAGGTTTAAATAACGTGAGCGTTCTTTGATCAACAGGATATCTCCAGAAACTTCAAAAGTGTGGAGCAGATACTGCCCCTATCCGTTACCTGCTTTGCAATGATCAAAGATTTATTCTAAATTCATGTAACATTATAGTTGACACTGTAACAGTACGTGATACAATCCGAAGCTATGATAAAAAGCTTTAAGCATAAAGGGCTTGCTGAGCTTTTCGAAAAAGGAAACTCTCGTAAGATTCGATTGGATTTGCATTCTCGAATATTGCGACGGTCAGAAGCTTTAGATCAGGCTGAGTCATTGACAGATTTGAATGTTCCGGGATTCAATTTCCACGGCCTTCAAGGAGCGCCAAAACGTTACAGTATTCATGTCAATGGGCCCTGGTGTATGACATTTGAGTGGGTTGAAGGCGAGGCGCTTCGAATCGATCTCGAACAATATCACTGAGGATTAGAGCTATGGAAGAATATTTTGTTAAACGTCCTTTAAAAAGACCCCCGGTTCATCCGGGTGAGATACTGCGGGAAGATGTGCTCAAAAATCTTGGCTTGTCGGTCAGCGAAGCCGCCAAGCGCCTCGGGGTTTCCCGCCAGCAGTTGCACCGGATTCTGGCCTGTACTCATCCGATTACTACAGAGATGGCTCTTAGAATCGGTAAGTTTGCAGGCAATGGACCAGGGCTATGGTTGCGTATGCAGCAGGCATATGATTTATGGTATACTGAACAGAAGTTTGCGGATGTGCTTTCAAAAATTAAAACATCCGCCACAACGAGCTGTAATTCCTGACTGCATATTTCCAACCGTACATAATCTGACGTACTTAGGGGCCTTTCGAATAACCACCCCATTTTTCAAATAACAAAGCTCCTTCCCGGAAGCTCATTTAATTCGATAATTTTTACATGGCAGTCAATTATTTTGAACCATAATCAGACTCTCTGATTAAAAAATTATATCAATAAATCAAAAGAGTTAAGGCTGTATTTATGTTTTGATGAACGTCCCCAAAGCGCCTTTAATTAATTGGACATGAAAATGTTTTTATAGTAATTGAAAAACTATTATGATTTATCTTGATAATAATGCAACAACACCGATTCTTCCGGAAGTGTTTGAGGTGATGGTACCTTACCTGACTTCCGAATGGGGCAATCCATCCAGTACGTACAAGTTCGGATCAAAGCTTAAGTTTGAAGTCGAAGCAGCGCGAGCCCAAGTAGCAGAATTAATCGGGGCTCGGTCGATGGAGATCATTTTCACGTCTTGCGCAACGGAGAGCAACAACACGGCAATTAACGCGGCTCTGAAATCCAACCCTCGGAAACGTCATATTGTTACCTCAGTGGTAGAACATTCATCCGTTTTAAACTACTGCAAGGCATTGGAAAAGGAAGGATACCGGGTTACCTATCTTCTTGTTGACCGGGAAGGTTTGCTGAATACGGCTGATTTAGAGAATGCAATTACAGAGGAAACCTCAATTGTTTCGTTGATGTGGGCGAATAATGAGACCGGAGTTCTATTTCCTGTTAAGCAAATCGGTGAGATCTGCC
>JAABQB010000032.1 GCA_011391695.1 Desulfobacteraceae bacterium
TCTTAAATGATTTATAACGTCATCGAGTTTCAGTCGGTGGCAATTTGTAAACGACTCACTTGCTTCTCTCCAATATCTGGCCGACTTGGCCGGAATATTCAAGCTCATCCTGAAATTATAATATATTCAGACTGTAAGCTTTGATATCCCCTAAATACTTCTTTTTTGACAACTTTATCATGTCCTGTTCATAATCACAGGTTATCAAGAGGACTCAAGGCTTTTGAAATGTCTTTTTCCATGACATAGGTGTAGATTTCAGTTGTTTTTACATCTGAGTGCCCCGGCAGCTCCCGAACAATTCGAATGTTATACCATTTTCAAGAATATGTGAGGCAAGAAGGCTCGGAATCCGTCACACCCGATCCATAAGTTTTATTTTGGGATCCGGTGTATAATTTATTCTTGATTTACATAGTAACAATTAATATCCTTAAAACATTGAAAATTCAACACTGTTTTTCCGTGTTTTATTGATAATACGACAATATATGGAAAGTTTTCCGCTTATTAACACTGCTATGTTGTGCGGAGACTTGAAATGATACATATTCGAAACTGTTTTATAATTCTGGTTGTCCTATTCTTCTGCTCTCTGTCCAGCACTGTACATGCATACGATGAGTATGTGAAGAAAGGCATGTCCTTAACGGCGCGAGACGTTGAAAAAGACCTTCCCGACCAGCCTATAGATGTTTGGTTAAGCTCTAACATACCAGCACGGTACGAGATGGTATGGGGTAAATACATCCCTGATTTCGGAGAGAGTGCCGGAACCTCAGTCGATAAAAAGCGTGATATGTCAATGCGTTGGTTTATAAATAATCTGATAGTTATTACGAAAAAAAGATTCAAGATTTGTTTCGCATGGTGATATTATACAGTTTATAGGTTCACCGAGAATTGCTGGACGTGCCTGCTTAAACTTGACATACAAGCAGATTGATGCAATAAATCAAAATGTTGAAAGCATATTTTTATCAATTTAAGCTCCCCGCCGCAGAATGGGCGGGGAATCTTCGACCGTAAGGAATATTATCCATTTTTAATTCGCTCGCTAACCCCGCTGCAGAGCGGACTGGGTTAGCGCTCGCTTTTTGGGTTCAAACTGAAATAAAAGGACAGATTATGGGCGTTGATCGTCGATCTTTATCAGGGAAAACACAGATTTTCATCGTGGCTATCCTGGCCGTGCTTTTTATCTGCACGGCTTTTTCTTTTGGGGAAACCTTTAGCCAGAACAGGTTTATCAGCCCTGACACCTGCGGGGATTGCCATAGTGAGATTCACAGCCAGTGGAAAAATTCCATGCATCATCTGGCTCATCATGACCCGGTTTATGTGGCCCTGTCCCAGTTTCTTCTTAAGGGTCTTACTGATCCCGAAGAAATAGCTGAAAGTGAGTCTTGCGTGAAATGTCACACGCCTGTTGGCAATATCACGGGCTATCCCCTGAAAACATCCGATGACCTTAAAAAAGTGTCAACCATTGCTGCCCAGGGGATTCAGTGCGATTACTGCCACTCGGTCACGGGTGCAAAAAAAATGGAAAACAACGGCCTGATCCTTGATCCCGGTCATGGTGAGGATAATCCGGGCACCAAACGGGGTCCTTTCGCCGATTCCCAATCGGATTTTCATGAAAACGCTTATTCCGAGTTCCATACCGGCTCGGAAATCTGCGGCACCTGCCATAACGTTACCCATGTCTCATTTGGAACCAAGCTTGAGTCAACCTATGATGAATGGAAGGAAGGGCCCTTTAATTCTCCCGATCCATCGAAAAAAATCACCTGCCAGGGCTGTCACATGTTTCAGCGGACCGGGATCCCGGCCACGGCATCCACAAACCGCCCTCCAAATAAAGGCCTCGCCGCCGATGACGGCCCCACGAGGGATCATGTGTTCACCCATGTGTTTGTTGGTGCCAATACCGTTGTGCCGCCGGGTTTCGGAGGCAAAGATAAGGCGGAGATGGCCCTGGAACGGCTGAAAAACAGTGCAGACCTCGCTCTGGACACCGGTAGAGTCAACGAAGGCTGGCTGGGGATTGTCATCACCAATTCAGGGGCGGGACATTATCTGCCCACTGGCCTGACCGATGTCCGTCAGATGTGGCTCGATATCCATATCATGGATGAAAAGAACACCACGGTGTTTTCAAGCGGAGCTGTGGACAAGGACGGGTATGTTCCGGAAAACGCCATTATCTATCATACGGTGTTCGGAGACGGGAAGGGCAAGCCTGTCCTGAACATCGCCCAGGCCAGGGAAGTGCTCACAGATAAGCGCATCCCTCCGGGGCAATCTGTACGCGAAGAAGTCCTTTTTAAGACGAACCGCGCCAAACAATTGACCATCGTCGTCAAACTTTTATACAGGAGCGCTCCTCAGAAGGTCATGGACCTGGTTCTGGGCAAAGGCAAACAGACACTTCCCATTGTCACCATGGAAGAGATCCGGACCACCCTGACCCTTTAGCTATGAAAATTTAAATATTTTTTATCCTTCGTGATCTTTGTGATTGAAAGAGAGCATTGGATAAGCCGCACCGGTCATTCTTCATCCCAGTCGACTCCGTATTCTTCAGAAGCAACCGATTCCACGGCCAGCACCTCCAGCTTGACCGCCTGCACTTTCCGGTAGATTTCGTTATAAACTTTCCTTTCGCCATTTACCGTAAGCAGGTCATTTTCAACCGAGATTCCGAACAGTCTTTCGTTTTCTTCCAGATACGGACGTATTAGCTCCCAGTCGGCCGGGCCCAGATCTGTAAACTCTCCGCCGTTTAACTGTTCCTTCACCACTTTGCGGAAAGGATCTCTCATATAGATGGCCCCGCCGGATGCAAGCGAAAACAGGTTTGAACCCGGATATGGAGTTGCCTGGGCGGTTGCATTGCCTTCATCATCTACCTGAAGACCGTTTAAAACGACAAAACCTCCGCCGTTTAACGGATCACCGGCCATGAAAGATTCGGCAAGGTAATCAAGGCAGGTTCCGTTGATGACGACACGCGGATGACCTACCGCGTTTATCAACGGACGCCCGGCCGCATTTCCCAGCACAAAGACATTTCCTCCCTTTGCGCCGTACATGAATGTCTGCCCGACATCGCCATACACCACAAGCTTTCCTCTTTTCATTATCTGGCCGAGCTGATCCTGCGCGTTGTCGTGCACATATATCTCCGGGCCGTCAATGCCGGAAGCCAGATAATCGCCGGAACTCCCGTAGACGTCTATTCTTACACCGTCCGCTGATTCACCCAGGCCGCAGCCGGTAAACCGCTGCCCCCTGTATCCGTAGCAAATAAACTGCTTCCAGCCGAGCTTATGAGAGGCGCAGATAAGGCGCGCATCGCAATCATCGCCTTCAGGAGGAAATTCCCGGGCATTTATTATCAGGATCTTTTCAGTCTTTTTGGGCGCCCTTAATGCAGCGCGGGTATTCCAGTCGATATGACGGTATATCCCGGAGCCTTTACCTCTCATACCGGATGCCGAAGCAAAAACGGAGTCGAGGCTGTTTCTTACAATATTAAGCACCGAACCGCGTTTTTTAAGACCCAGGGGATACCGGCGGTCATTAAGAAATGTCAGTATCCCGATCGCTTTTGACGTGCTGTCGCTGCTTTGGCCGGAAAGCTTCGTTAACTCCGCGCATGCATATCTTAAAGTCTCATAATCCCAGCCAGCGATATTTTTTATGAAAAAAGAGGCGCCGGACGCATGATCTTTCTCCGCAAGACATTTTCGTATTGCTTTTAAAACCGCGCCTGAATCTGCAGCCGGCCTGATATCAGGCGTCATTCTGTAATGGGCCTGCTTTCCGGTCAGTCTGACCGCATCGCCGAACTTGTTGGTACAGACCAGTCCTTTTTTGCCAGAGCCGTTTTTGTCATCCTTCACCGTGAAGATAAATGCGCCGCCGTCGGTTGCGCTTCCGCCGCGCGCATTCCAGTATTTGTCGGCAACCGGGCAGAAACGGTTGTCTTCCTTTGCAAGACTCTGAAGGGTGGCGTCTATCGCCTGCTTTTCAGAACATATGAGCCCTATCTGAACTTCGCCTTCCTGCAGGGCAAAAACCTGCGGGCGCAGCATGGCCGTATCCGTTATGCCGATAAGCTGAAAAGCCTTGTTATAAAAATCATTGCGGGCAATTATAAAAAACCACGGTCCGTCAGGCGAGCTGTGCATATGGCTCGACTGGATCTGCCTGTATATTTGCTGTTTTGCGGGAGGCAGCAGGTCGAAATCATGCTCGGTGGTCGGCGCCATAGCCTCAATAATATACTCCATCGGATATCCGTATGTCCGGTTCAGCAGATCGAGCATCAGCACCGATACTTCCGTATCCGTCAAAAACTGCGGGAATATATTGTTCTGTTTCAGGTATTCGCTGACTGCATGATAGTTGGCAAAGTCGCCGTTATGAACAAGGGCTTCATCCATTCCGATAAACGGGTGTGCGCCGCCCGGATGCCATACGCGCCCCTTGGTCGGAAACCGCTGGTGGGCGATCCATCCGTGCGCCTTGAAGTCATCCAGCAGGTAGTACTGTGCGACCTGCTCCGCATATCCTACGATTTTAAGGATCATGAGGTTGCGGCCGTGGGAAAGCACAAATGCCTTTTTCTCTCCCATGGAAGCATAAAACGCCTGGTTAAGAAGATATGTGTTCCGATAGATATATTCATCTTCCACCTTCTGCGGGCTGATATCCTGTAATCCATTATCTTCGATAAAGCGGCCCAGCACGTCTCGTTTAACCCTCACAAAATAGCGCCAGACATCTGGAGGCCTGACCTCAAGGCCTGCGATGTCGCGGTAATCATCCACGGCTGGTATCTTCCCGGCATTGCTGAGTTCGAGATACGGTTCAATACTCATTTTTTCAACATCTCTGCGCGCTTCAGGGTCTATCAGGGCAATCTGGAGCATATAGTGCGTGTCCAGAACATCCTGCGTGACTCCGAGGCTGCCCGCGGAAAGCCCGACAGCAGCAATGCCGCCCCCCTTGCCGTTGCCCCGGTTGTGCATCTGGACCGAAGGCCCGAATATGTGACGTCCGCCGACCGGAATCGAAGAGATGAATCCTGTAACCCCGCACCCGCCTTCTTCCGCGGCCTTCTTTGAAGATATGTTCCCCTGCGGCAGCTTTGCCCTGCCGGCTAGAATTCTGTCGATGATTGCTTCTCTGTTCTTATGCATTTCCGCCTTTCGCCTTACGTCTCAAGCCTTGCTGATCCGCGTCCAAAAAAATTTCCTGTTTCATCGATTCATTTCCCGGTTGTCATATCACCAGTTTTATATTCGGCGCGGGCTGATATTTAATCCTTTCGCTTTCTTCCAGATAATCGAGATGAACCAGCAGATCACTTCGTCCGACGAGTTCGCGAATGCTTTTCATTCCGAACCTTCTTAATATCATGCACCATTCTTTCCGCCACGCAAGGTACATATTTACGATACGATTCTCCGCCCACTCTTCGGTTATCATTTCGCCAAGTTCGGAGTCGGTGGTTGCTATGCCGCGGGCGCAGCCCCGGCCGCTTTCGCAGTTTCCGCAGCGCACGCATTCAAGGGCGACCAGGTCCGCCGTGCCGATAACGACCCCGTCCGCTCCGAGCGCTATTGCCTTGACGACATCCATTCCGTTTCTTATCCCGCCGCTTGCAATAAGGCAGACCTTGTCCCGGACTCCTTCTTCGGTTAAGAACTTATGAACTTTCGGTATTGCGTACTCAATCGGCATGGCAATATTCTTCTTTGCGATGTCCGGCGCGGCGCCTGTTCCGCCGTAGCTTCCGTCTATATGAACGATATGTGCGCCGGCATAATAACTCCCGACCGCCACCATATCCACATCCGAGGGAGTGGACACTTTTACCGACACCAAAACGCGCGGATTGATCTCCTTCACCCAGTCTACATGTTTTTTGTGATCCTCAACCGAGTAGACGCTGTGGAACGGAAAGGGCGAAAAAAGGGCGTTCCCCACCACGGTTTCCCGCATTGCAGCCACTCTTGGCGTTACCTTATCTCCCAGCAGATGGCCCCCGAGTCCCGGCTTTGCTCCCTGGGCGTATTTGAACTCGACAACCGGTGCGTACTGTATTGTTTTTTCACGAACGCCGAACAGGCCTGTGGCCACCTGCGTGATAACATGGTCCGCATATGGCACAAATTCTTCAGGGTACCCACCCTCGCCCGTGCAGGTCAGGGTGTTGAGACGTTTTGCTGCCCTGGCCCTTCCGACTATTACGTTTAAGGCGGTTGAGCCGAATGACATCCCTCCGCCGTAACATGGCATCGATATCGTTTTCTCCGGGCGGCCGTCGGAGCGTTTGTTCAAAAGAACGCTCATGTCGATATCCTCATCGGCAGGCCCGGAGCAACTCTCTGTCTCCGTCAGTTTAAACCTGATTTTATCGAAACCGCCGCCCGAATTTCCGAGGCTGTACTCAAGATCGACTGCCGGCAGATTGCCGGTTTCAGCCATTTCCCAGTGCGCAATCAGCATTTCATCCGTCCAGCGGTAATCGCCGAGCGTATCTAATATCGGATTAAGACTCAGAGTCAGGGCCTGTTCCGGGCACCGGTCTATGCAAAAAAAGTCATTTTCCCTGCACGCAAAGCCGATGCATTTATGCTCAACGGGGCGAAGCGATTTGTTGAAATTCTCATATCTTTGATGCACCCCATAAGGGCAGAGCTTTGCGCACAGACCGCATGAAATGCAGCGGGAGTTTCTCCTGACAGTGTACTTGCCTATCGTATTTCTGAACCGGGATGGTGTAACCCTTGTCTCCGGAAATACATTCTTCTTTTTTCTGTTTTTCATCTCTTATACCAGTCCTGATACTTTTTTTTCGCCGAAAATCGGACCAAAATTCTCCTTTTCCAGATCCTCGAACCACATGGAGCGGCCGACTTCACCCCGCAATCGCCTCGCTTCGCGGATGCCCATGGCGCCCATAACTTCAATCAGCTGGTTCCGCCATGCGCCGACAAGATTTATTATCCTCTGTTTCCCCCAGTCCGGATTTATGTCGCCGATCTTAACGGGACAGGCCTTGTCGTCCCTGCATCGGTAACATAAGCGGCATTCGAGCGCGATCAGGAGAGGGATGTCGATGGTGACACCGTCTGCTCCGCATATAATCGCCTTTGCCACATGCTCAGCCATTGCTATCCCGCCGGAGAAAACCAGGTTTACCCTGTTTCTTATAAGCTTGCCGACCAGCCTGAGGTGAACCTCCCTAATCATCTCCTTTATGAACCTGGGATTTTCAGAATCAAGTTCCCGCCCCCGTGAATCCGCGTAAAAATGAATCGTATCCGCCCCGCACTCTGCAAGCTCAACCGCACGGGATGCGGCTTCGCTATTTAAGGGAACACCCGCCGAGATTATGAGCCCCGTTTTTAATGCTCTTAATCCGGAGATTATCTTGCCTGATTCATTGTCATAGGAAAGCTCCATCATCCTGATTCCGGGAGCCCGCTCAAGAAAATCAATGTAGTTATGCTTTGACAGACATGGCACAAGGCAGTCGGCAAACCGGGCAAGATTGGCAGAATAGTATTCCGGGTTGATGAAGAACATGGTGCCGAGAAAGTAGGCGGCCCGGACAGCGGCCTGCAGCACGTTTTCGCTCAAAACCCCGAACTTCGGCTGTCTTAGCATGACAGGAACAGGAATTTCGAAAACGGGCGGCATTCCATCAACCGGCGATCCGTCTTCGGAAAAACTGAGCCGGGAATTCCGGCGGGAGAGTTCAATCCCCGTATTGATATATTCGCGTCCGTGAATCCCGTCTCTTGTAGGCCTTACTATTTCGGACATATCAGTCCACATCGAATCGAAGCCTTCTCCTACGAACGGGCCGCGGTAGCCGGCCCCTGAAACCGGGATCTTTCCGGTGTGAGCCTGATACCATGTCCGGTGAATTACATCCGCTTGCCAGTAGTCGTCTCCAAGGGAGCGGTATTCGGGATTGATCACGCGGGAGAAAATTCCCCTGGTGCACTCCTGAACACAACGAAAACAGCTCTGGCATGCATATAAATATTCGGGTTCAGCCATGTGCGCGACATGCTTATAATTATCCTTGAAAATATTGTATATGCATGCTTTTTTGACGCATTTCCGGCAGCTTCCCGCGCAGTCTTCACGGAATTCTATTGTGGTGTATTTCCCGATCGGCTTGAACCGTGGAGGCGCAGCTTTTACCGGAACCTGATACTTTTTTGGCATACTCTCCTCCGGTTTACGCGGCCTGCGGCCTTGGTGAAAGGCCCGCTGCTTCAACGATTCTTCCGACAGTCTCTTCCCATTCAATGGCCATCATGTGGATGCCGTGCACCCCTTTTATCTCACGCAGTGCGGCAATTGTTTCCAGGCAGATACCAATCCCCTCTTCGGCCGCTTTTCCCTTGGGCACGCCTCCCATTCTTTTGATGACCGATTCGGGCACATCCATCCCGGCCACCTTTTTTGCCATATATTTTGCCATTCCTTCCGATTTTAACGGTGTTATTCCGGCCAGTATATGGACTTTTTCGGTCAGGCCCTCTTCGCGTGCGAGGCGCATCCATTCCCTGAAGCGTTCCAGGTTGTAAACACACTGTGTCTGAATAAAGTCGGCTCCCGCATCTATTTTCTTTGCAAGTCGGATGACGCGGTACTCAAACGGATCCGCAAACGGATTGGCGGCAGCCCCGATAAACATCCTGGGTGGAGATATGAGATCAAATCCGCTCATATCTTTTCCATCCGCTTTCATGACCTTTACCATGTGGACCAGGTTGACCGAATCGATGTCAAAGACGTTCATTGCATCAGGCTGGCTCCCGAATGTCTGATGATCGCCTGAAAGGCAGAGGATGTTCCTGATTCCCAGAGAAGAGGCGCCAAGAATATCGGACTGGAGAGCTATCCTGTTCCTGTCCCGTGTGACCATCTGCATTACGGGTTCAAGTCCCATAGCCGACAGATGCACGCAGGCTGCGATGCTCGACATTCTAACAATTGCGGTCTGATTATCTGTTACATTCACCGCGTCCACATGCCCTCTCAACAATTCGCCTTTTCTCCGGATTATCTCAGGATCAGCGCCACGGGGCGGCCCGCACTCGGCTGTTACTGCGAATTTTCCATCTGATAAAACACGCTGCAGGTTGCTTGGTGATTCCGGCTTCATATTACATGATCCTCTCTTACCAGTTTTCTGGGTCCGCCGGCATGACTGGTTCGCCAGTCTTTCGGGGGATTGTATTTTCTCAAATTGTCAAGCTGCCCGAGAGCGGTCAACCTCGTGATAATCTGCTGCCAGGCGCAATCCGTCTCCGGATTTATTTCGCATTTTCCGATACGGGAACCGCCGCAGGGACCGTTCTGGAGTTTTTTGGCACATCTTGAAACAGGGCATACCCCGCCGAAAACAGCCAGTTGGCAATCGCCGCATCCCAGGCATTCTTCGGTAAAGAGACCCTGCTTTTCAAGAACACCGATAAAGGTTGTATTGACTCCAGGAAGCACCGGAACATTCGCAAACCTCCTTGCAATTGCCTGTACGCCTGCTCCGCAGGCAAGAGATAATACGGCCGTATTTTTAGAAATGGCAACTGCCGCTTCCCTTATGAATTCATCTTCGCACTGCCGCTCCACGGTCAATTCCTCTATGTAGATGCTCCTGCCGTCTTTTTTAAACAAAAGACGCAAAGCGGAAGATAAGGTTGCAACTTCGTCTTCTCCGCCTGCAAAGCATGTTTTCACGCAGGTTCCGCAGCCGAGAACAAGCAACTTCTTGTAAGGCGAAACAATTTCCCTGATTTCCGCAATAGATTTCTGTTTTCCGACTATCATGATGATTCTCTCCGTTTGAGATCTTTTAAATGCTCACTTCACTTCGCCGGGTTCGGCCCCATGTCGTTTATATCCGACAAGATCTGCCGAAATATCTTCCCGATATTTTCGGTATCGCCGGATTCGGCATTGTGAAGCGAAAGGCGCCTTCCCTCCAGCCCGATTTCATCAAGCAGTTTTTTAATAAAGTTCACCCTTTTCTTTGCCCTTATATTTCCCTCCACATAACGGCATTGCCCTTCCGGGCACACAAAAACAGCTACTGCATCAGCGCCGGCCTCAAACGCCCTGAGAAGAAAAACATCCTTTACCATGCTTGAACAGGCCATCTTAACAGTTTTAAGCTCGAATGCGACTCCTGATAAAACAGAAAGTGACGCACGGTCGTTGAATGCGTTGATGCAGTAAAACAGTGTTATCTGCGGTTGAATTTTTTTTATCATTCGTGTTCTTTTCCATCCTGTTTGCAATAACTTTGCCTTACATCCGGTTCAGTCCGGTACTCCACTGCTGTGTAAAGCTCTCATTGCTTCAGATGCCTGTGTATTATCACATATATTAAGAACTATTAGTTCTACTAAAAACAAAAAAGACGTCATTCCCATGATACATGGGAATCAGACGTCTTTGTCTGTTTACCGCCGCGGCAGAAAGCTCACACCATCGTGCGCACTGTGCCTATGTCGATTTCCTTCTTAAACCAATCATACAATTTGTCAAGTTATTTTATATGGGCAGTAAATTATTAATAATTCGATATGTTAGCTATACTTAATTATTGTTTGTTGCTATAATTATTACTAATATAAGAGAGTGCGCATTCCTGCTTACATATAAATTGAAGTGGAAAAATGAATCGGCGGTCCTTCTGGATTGCGGAATTAACCCTATCCGCTTGAAGGCAGGCGAATGCATGGCTGACTTCACTTGATTGAAGTCAGCCATGCCACTTATCTGTTATATATCATAATAAAGCATAAATTCATGCGGGTGCGGGCGAAGTTTTACAGGATTGATTTCGCTTTTTATTTTGTATTCGACCCATGTGTCGATTACATCCTGTGTAAAAACGCCGCCTTTAAGCAGAAATTCTTTGTCGTTCTTCAAAGCATTTAACGCCTCGTCGAGAGAGCCAGGAGCAGTAGGAATATTTGCAAGTTCTTCGGGCGGAAGATCATAAATATTCTTGTCAAGAGGATCACCCGGATCAATCTTGTTTTCTATGCCGTCTAATACCGCCATCAGAATTGCGGAAAAAGCCAGATATCCGTTGCATGACGGATCTGGTGTCCTGAATTCCACACGTTTAGCCTTAGGCGACGTTGAGTACATCGGGATACGGATTGCAGCGCTTCTGTTTCTGCTTGAATACGCAAGATTGACGGGCGCTTCAAACCCGGGAACAAGTCTTTTATAGGAATTTGTCGTTGGATTCGTGAATGCGCAAAGAGCCTTGCAGTGTTTCAGAATTCCGCCTATGGCATGCAGGGCCTTCTGGGATACACCCGCGTATTTATCCCCTGCAAAAAGAGTTTTGCCTCCTTTCCATATGCTGACATGAACATGCATCCCCGATCCGTTATCTTCAAAGAGAGGTTTCGGCATGAATGTTACCGTGTGGCCGTTTTGATATGCGACATTTTTCAGTACATACTTGAACCACATGAGCTGGTCTCCCATCTGAACAAGCGGTTTGAACCTCATATCTATTTCGGACTGACCTGCTGTCGCAACTTCATGATGCTGGCACTCCATCTCGATGCCGAGATCTTCAAGGGTAAGAAGCATTTCGGTTCTTAAGTCCTGGAATTTATCCATCGGGGGAACCGGGAAATAGGCCTCTTTATGACGCGGCTTGTATCCGAGATTTGGGCCTTCATCCCTTCCGCTGTTCCATATACCTTCTTCGGAATCAATCTCATAAAAGGCGCTGTTTTTCTGGGAATCAAAACGCACATCATCAAAAATGAAAAATTCAGCTTCAGGGCCGAAAAACGCCGTGTCGCCTATCCCGGTTCTCTTCAGATAAGCCTCCGCCTTTTTCGCAATATAGCGGGGATCGCGGGAATATGATTCCCTTGTCAGCGGATCCACGATGTCACAGATCATTACAAGTGTAGGAACCTCAAAAAAAGGATCCATCTTTGCCGTTGCAGGATCAGGAACGACCAGCATATCACTGGCATTTATCGGCTGCCATCCTCTTATGCTCGATGCGTCAAACCCGAACCCGTCTTCAAAACTCGATTCGCTCAATTCCCCTATCGGAACAGTAAAATGCTGCCATAAGCCTGGAAAATCAATAAATCGCAGGTCAACGACCCTTGCTCCCTTTTCTTTTGCAAAACTCAACACCTCTTTTGGTTTCATGAAAAATCTCCTTCTTTGATAAGTTAATCATATTTGTTTGTATTTATTTGGTATTATGAAACATTTCAGGATTGTAGATTAAGAGCGCAAACCTCCAATCCATCATTCATTAGCCCGGTTCTGTACTAATTATAAGGCGTCTTTTCCTCTTTCGCCGGTGCGAACTCTTATTGCTCCTTCAACCGGAATCACAAAAATCTTTCCGTCTCCCAGTTTTCCCGTGTTTGCAGACTGAATAATCGTTTCAACCACCTTGTTAGCCATCTCAGCTTCAACCACAATCTCAATCTTTATCTTGGGAATGAAATCGACAACATATTCAGCTCCCCGATAAATCTCCTTATGCCCCTTCTGACGCCCGTACCCCTTGACTTCGGAAACAGTCATGCCGTGAACCCCTATCTCATTAAGGGCTTCTTTTACGTCGTCCAGTTTGAAAGGCTTGATGATGGCTTCAATCTTTTTCATCAGTATTCCTCCTCGTTATTTATTGTGACTTTATAAAAAGCCGTCAATATTTACATTGTATAACCTACCTCACTGTGCTGAGTCACATCAAGACCCTGTACTTCTTCCTCATCGGTTACCCTCAGACCGGTAACATTATCCACAATCTTCACAATAACGGCAGTCACTCCCATGGAAAACGCAATCGCAGCTAAAATACCGACCGCCTGTATCAGAACCTGTTTCGGATTTCCGTAAAAGAGTCCGTCAAAACCGGCAGGATTAATTGTCTTGGTTGCAAAAAACCCTGTTGCAAGAGCGCCCCAGATTCCGCCCACTCCATGCACAGCCACCACATCAAGGGCGTCGTCATATCCGAACCTGCTTTTCATCATCATCGCAAAACAGCAGATGATGCCTGCCACAATGCCGATGATAATCGCAGGAACAGGGCCTACAAAACCTGCGGCAGGAGTTATTGCCACAAGGCCTGCAAGTGCGCCTGATGCGGCTCCCAGAGTAGTCGGTTTTCCATGATATAGCCACTCCGCTGCAAGCCATGAAACGGCGGCGGCGCCTGCCGACAACTGAGTTGTAACAAGGGCCATTACGGCCACAGGACCGGCGGAAAGCGCGCTTCCCGCATTAAAACCGAACCAGCCGAACCAGAGTATTCCGGCGCCAAGAACCGTCATGGAAAGATTATGGGGCATTATCGATTCTTTTCCCCAGCCCCTTCTTTTTCCAAGCATTACGGCAACAACAAGCGCAGCCGCTCCCGAATTTATGTGTATGACAGTTCCTCCCGCAAAATCAAGGGCTCCTAGCTTTCCAAGCCACCCACCGCCCCAGACCCAGTGGCAGACGGGAAGATAAACAAATGTCGTCCAGAGCACCGTAAATAAAAGAAACGCCGAAAATTTCATTCTTTCTGCGTAAGCACCTGTTATCAGCGCGGGCGTTATGATTGCAAACATTAATTGAAAAGCGCAGAATAAAAGATGCGGTATTCCTTGGGAATATGGTCCCGGTGAAAGTCCAACACCGTTTAAGAAAGCCCATTCCAGATTGCCGGTAAAACCCTTTATATCCGGCCCAAAGGCTATCGAATAACCGTAAGCAACCCATATCAGTGAAACCAGACCCAGGCTTATAAAACTCTGCAGAATTGTTGAAAGAACATTTTTAGACCGGACCAGTCCGCCGTAAAAAAGAGCAAGTCCCGGAGTCATAAACATAACCATTGTTGTTGCTATAAGCATGAATGCCGTATCACCCGAATTTATCATTTAATATAAACCTCCGTTATATCTTCCGCCAAAATCCATGACAGGGTTAAACAATTAATCATGACTCAGTAAAAAGTTTTAAAATCATAACTCCCTTGAATCCTCGAATCCCTGAACCCTTATATATTTTTTAAACAGAGCTTCACAAAACCGGTTTTGGAAGTACCTCTGATATTGCAGCCTTGATTGAGGCCACCTGATCTTCTGAATCAACTTTTTGACCTAAAAAATCCGTCACGTAAAAAACGTCAACTACCTGGTCTGATTTTGTTGCAATTTTTGCAACCCGTATATCCAGCCTGCATAAAAAGATAGCATTTGTCATGCTGTATAAAAGTCCCGGGAAATCATATGAAAAGACTTCAATAATTGTAAAAAAGCTTGAGCTCTTGTTGTCAACTTCAATTCGGTGAGGCTTTCCCATCAGATGAGGTTTAAGATGCATGTTGTCCGACATTTTCTCCTTCAGGGCGATCGCAAGATCAAGCTCTCCCGAGAGAGCCGATTCAAGATTCTTTTTCGCGGAAGCCCATTTTTTCTCTTCAAATATCTGATCAACCGGGGGTTTGAGTGTAAAAATATCGAGTGCAATATTATTTTTCCATGTGTTGATCCGGGCATCAAGAATATCGAGCCCATTTAAAGTAAAGACTCCGGCCATTTTTGAAAACAACCCCGGCCTGTCTTTGGCACATATGGTAAGAATTCTTGTATTTGACTCGAGCGGTTTTTCCACATCCCATACGAATTCGGAACCTCCGAGACTCGAATAAAGTCTGTAATGCTCAAGAATCTCCCGGTCTGTCGTGTACAGAAGATATCTTGGAGGCAACACCTCGACATGCTTATTAATCTCTTTTCTCTCTCTTGCCGAGGTTACGGCACCGAGCAATTTTCTTTTTTTATTTTCAACCGCCTCAACAGCACCTGTTGCGGCAAGTTCGCCCTTTTCCATGATACTCAGTATCTTTAAGAACAGATCCCGAAGAAGGGTAAAGGTCCAGTCATTCCACGCCTTCGGACCCGTCGATATCGAATCGGCAACCGAAAGAAGGTAAAGCATCTTTAACAGCTCGATATTCTTTATTTTTCCGGCGCAGAAAAAGGCGGTCTCTTCATCATTTATGTCTCTTCTCGTAGCTGTTTTGACAAGCAGCAGATGCTCTTCCACCAGAAACGAGACCGCTTCGATTGTCTCTCGTCTGAAACCCATCCTTGTGAGTATATCCTTTGCAGTTTTTGCCCCGCGCCTGGAATGCCCGCCGCCCGGCTCGCCTTTGCCTATATCATGAAGGAGAGCAGCCCAGAGAAGAACCTTCCGGTTTTTCAATTCCTGGTAGAGATTTCCGCACAGCCAGTCTCCGGAGATATCCTCGTCAGTCCCAAAACTTTTAATGGTCCTGACGGCTCTTAAGGAATGCCTGTCAACAGGATAAAGATGATACTCGTCAAACTGAATCCTGTTAATGATTCCTTTTACCTCGGGGATAAAACGTTCGAGAAAACCGGTATTAAGCATATCATCCAGAACACCGGATGACGGAGCCGGCGCGGCCAGTATTTTTTCAAACGACCTGATCACCGAAGCCGAAGCACTGAAAGCCCCGTCCACAATATAACCGAATTCCCTTATCAGTCTTTTCCCTTCAGAGCATATAGGGATCCCCAGATTTGCGCTCTCTTCGAATATTGCAATCAGAAGTTCCGGATTGCTTAAAATGCTTTCCGAAGAGGCAAAATTGAGAGAACCTTTTTTTGTTACCTCAAGGCCCTCTGTCTTTGTATTTTTTAAAGACCTTCTCTTACGGGTCTGTTTTCTGTCGAAACCGACTTCATAAAGAAACATCATGAACTGCTGCTTTATAAATTCCATTCTGCCGTGAAGCTCTCCCAAAAACATTTCAACAGGCTTATGGCCGTTTTCAGAACTTAGTCTCAAAGCTTTTGCAACTTTCGGCTGATATTCAAAATAGAGCTGGTCACTTTTTCTCCCGGTCAAATAATGAAGTCTGTTTCTCGTATGCCATATGAAAGAGAGACACTCAGAAAAGCTCCTGAATTCGTCATGTGAAAGGTAACCGTAATATTCAAGATCCCTCGGTTTTTTGATATCCGACATGATACGGGCTATCCAGAGCATCGTATGATAATCCCTCAGGCCTCCCTGCCCTTCCTTTATATTCGGCTCGAGCATGTATGTCGAATCCCCGAAACGCAGATGCCGGGTAGTGTTGCTTTCAACCAGCCAGTTGATAATTCTTTCCGGTTTTTTCACCAGAATTTTTCTCTGGAGCTCATCCATAAGGTCCGAATATAGAAACGACATCCCACATATGAAACGGGCATCAAGCAGCGATGTTAGAACCTGATAATCGCTTCCGGCAATGCTGATGCATTCTTTAACGGATCTGGTGGCATGTCCTACATCAACTCCTATATCCCACAGGGGGTACACAACCTCCTTAATAAGCTTTTCGGCATTTTCAGGCACTTTTCCCCCGAAAAGGAAAAGGAGGTCAACATCGGAATGAATGCACTGCTCCTGCCGGCCGTATCCGCCAAGCGCAATTATCGCAAAGGGATTTCTATCAATCACCATTCCCGGTCCGATTATGCTTTTTTCAAAGCTTTCGAAAAAATAATCATCAAAAAGTCTTGAGTGCCGCTCTAGAAACAAAGGGTCATCATCTTTGAGATACTCCTCAAAAAATCTCTCCCTTTTCTGCTTCAAAACTTTCGAAGCATTTTCGTATTTAATATCCTCTATTTTTTCTGCGGCTGCGTTAATCAAAGTCTTCAAATTCCTTTGCCGTCTGTTTGTGGCGGCATCATTACTATTTTTATATGCCTATTTTGAGACTTATTATAGAGCAACGATCGTGCCAGAACAATTTGAATGATATAAATATTGTAATATCAAAATGTTACCAATTTTAATTATTATACAACAAAGCAATATAAAGAACAAGAATGTAATAAATAAATACAAATTTGTAACATGCCTGAATTGTTTCCCGGAATTTCTGTTGCCGGATAATTGTTGCGGTTCGATTATTTTATTTGAGCAACGATTACGATTATGATCCGGAAAAAAACAAATTCTGGTACGCCATGGACTTTTAAACATGAGGCTTGATACCCCCCCAAAAAATACATATATGTAATAAATTATCATCATTTATACAATATTGTAATAATATATTATCTTATACTTTCTATAATATCAGTTAGTTAAGGCTTGGCATGGTTATAGCAGTGCTTTCATCAACACAAAAAGCCGGTTCTTCAAAAAGTGGGGCGTGCGGAGATGCAGGCAGGAAGATCAAAAGGAGAAGGACATAAACTGTGTTTTTATCAATCAATTATTCGAAGGGAGAAAAGAGAGGAGAAAAAATGAAAAATTTTATTTTTGCAGCAAGTATGTTTGTTTTGATGATGACAGCATTTATGACATCAGCCGGTGCAGATGAGTCTGCTCCAGCCGCAGGCGCCCCCGCTGTTCAGGCTACCCAGGATAATTCGGCAACAGGAAGCGTATCAGCGGGCGTGTTCAACAGGTATATCTTTAGAGGTTATGAGTTGAGCGCGCATAGCGCAGTTATTCAACCCGCGCCGACTGTTTCTTATAAAGGCTTCGGTCTATCCATGTGGGGCAATATTGATACCGACGAACACCCGACCCAGTCTTTTGTCCCCGACAGAGAAGGGCAGAAAAGCTTCAATGAGACAGATCTTACACTTAGCTATACCTATAACATAGATAAACTTTCACTTACCGGAGGATATGTCTATTACGGTACAAAGTATACAAATGAGACCGAAGAATTATTTGTATCAGCTACTTATGATACACTGCTAAAGCCAACATTGGCTATTTATAAGGACATCAATGAATATTCAGGGACATATATAAATCTTTCGGCGTCGAAATCATTTTCTGTCTATAAGGAGATCAGCCTCGATTTGGGAGCATCTGCAGGATATTTCGTTGGAAATGCCGACTACTGGAAAACTTATGAAAGATCAACAGGCTCATATACAGGAAAGAAATACCAGGGATTCCATGATGGCATGATCAAGGCCGGATTCACCATTCCAGTTACCGAGAATATAGTGATACAGCCTTTAGTACAGTGCTGGTTTCCTATTTCAGGCGAGGCCAAGAGAACGATTGACGACAACTCGTACAACTTTAATGGAAAGCTCGATGATACTTTTGTTTATGGTTTGAATGTCACACTGTTATTCTAAAAAAAACTTATACGGAGGAAAGATATGAAACGGTTTGTAATAATAGGCTTATTAATTAGTATACTGTATCTCTTTTTTTCGGGCATGCTTTTTGCCGGGGACAAACTTGCAGAGGCACCTGTGTCAGATCAGGCGGTTGCCTCTGTGTCAGCTGCGAATGTTTCAGCAGCGCCGGCTGTGGCCGTCACTCAAGAAGCGCTGGATGCTCTGAAAAGCTCAATGCAGGTGGGCGTCGACACAGCCTGGGTGCTCTTCACCGCGTTTCTTGTTTTTTTTATGAACCTGGGTTTTGCCATGGTGGAGTCAGGATTATGCCGCGCGAAAAATACGGTAAACATCCTGGCGAAGAACTTTATCGTATTTGCTTTATCGTCGGCGTCCTTCTGGGTAATCGGCTGGGGACTCATGTTCGGCAACGGCAACCCTTTCGCGGGTCTGGAGGGTCTGTTTTTTGCGAGCGGCGCTGATAACAGCCCGGCCATGGGCGAAGCCTACAAGGGCGCTTACACCGCCCTTAACTGGACCGGCGTGCCTATGTGGGCAAAGTTCTTTTTTCAACTGGTGTTTGCGGGAACTGCCGCGACCATCGTTTCGGGAGCTGTGGCAGAGCGCATCAAATTCCACTCCTTTATCGCCTTTTCATTTGTTCTGGTGGCCATTATGTATCCGATTACAGGTCACTGGATCTGGGGCGGCGGCTGGCTGCAATCTTTGGGGATGTTCGATTTCGCCGGTTCCACGGTTGTTCACTCCGTGGGCGGTTGGTCTGCACTCGCCGGAGTGATCCTTCTCGGTTCCCGTCTGGGCAAGTACCGCGATGACGGTTCGGTTAATCCTGTCTTGGGGCACAACATGTCCACGGCGACTCTGGGGGGAATCGTGCTCTGGTTCGGCTGGTTTGGGTTCAATCCCGGCTCAACCATGGCTGTGGGCGACGGCAGCGCCATCGCGCACGTTGCGATCACCACCAATACCGCCGCCGCAATGGCTGTTATCAGCTCAACCGCCACCTCATGGTTGCTGCAGAAGAAGCCCGATTTATCCATGATTATAAACGGCGCTCTCGCCGGCCTGGTGGCCATCACGGCGCCCTGCGCCTTCGTGAGCGTTGGTTCATCGGCCGTAATCGGCCTCATAGCCGGCGTGCTTGTTGTATTAGCTGTATTCATGTTTGACAAACTGAAGATTGATGACCCCGTGGGCGCACTTTCGGTTCACCTGGTAAACGGCGTATTCGGCACACTGGCGGTAGGACTCTTCGCCCAGGATAAGGTTACAGGGACGGCAACCGGCAACGGCCTTTTATTCGGAGGAGGCGCCAAGCTCTTTATTGCGCAATTGGTCGGCGTCGTAGCGGTTGGTGTTTTTACATTCACTGTCGCTTTCGCCGTATGGTACCTTATTAAGATAGTAATGGGGCTTAGGGTATCGCGTGAGGAGGAGATCGGTGGATTAGATCTCAGCGAGCACGGCACAAAGGCTTATCCGGACTTCCAGGGTTTCCTTACAAAATAATAAATGTCGCGCAAGCGTCAATATAAAAAAGAGGAGAAAATACTATGAAACTTGTAATAGCAATTGTGCAACCTGAAAAACTGAGCGATGTTAAGCAGGCGCTCACCACAGCAAAAGTTGCGAAGATGACTGTCTCCAGCGTTATTGGATGCGGGTCGCAGGGCGGACATACAGAGTCCTACCGTGGCGCCGTAACCGAGATAAACCTCCTTGATAAGGTGCGCTTCGAGGTTGCGGTCAATGACGAATTCGTAAAACCCGCCGTTGATGCAATAATCAAGGGCGCGCGAAGCGGAAAGATTGGGGACGGAAAGATATTCGTGGTTCCCCTTGAGGAGTGCATCAGGGTACGCACCGGCGAGACGGGAGCCGCTGCTATCGGCTGACATCACGGTCCGGTTCGGCTGCGCATAACGCACCAAACCGGACCGTACTCTCCCCGCCAAAAACATTTCATTTTTATCATGGGTGTTTTGTTATTAATGTATCCCAGATTTTTATCACCTGTTCTCTGAGGTCTGCGAATCTGGAAGCCTCGACTTTGGCGGGTTTTTCCTGGAGGCTCAGCCTGTGAGCGGTCAAACGGTAAGTCAGATATGCTTCTTTTAAAAAGTGGGCGGTGTAATCATCAATTATCTTTGTCTCCGCGAGCGATTGAAGAATCCTGACATTGTCTGTCCATTTAGTTAACTCTATGTTTTCACTGGATTTTAAAAGCACTAGATATTGAACAACAAATTCGATATCAACTATCCCTCCAATATCCTGCTTCAGATCAAAGACCCCCTTTTCGGGTTTTAAGTGTTCTTTTCTCATTCGTTCCCGCATGTTTATAACTTCATCCCGGAGTTTTTCTTTATCTCTGTAGCGGGCAAGCACCTCCTTCCGGATTTGCTGAAACCTTTCGGCAAGAACACTGTCTCCACATACAGGCCTCGCCCGGACAATCGCCTGGTGTTCCCAGGTCCATGCTTCATTCAAAAGATAATCTCTGTACCCTTCAATATGGCTGACAAGAAGACCGGAAACGCCACTTGGCCGCAGCCTCATATCCGTCTCATAAATCATTCCCGCCCGTGTATAGGAAGTCAGAATATGCACAACTCTCTGCCCAAGCCTGGCAAAAAACTGCGAATTTTCTATCAACCGGGCGCCATCGATAGTATGGCCGTCTGCTCCGGCATGGAGAAAAACAAGGTCAAGATCAGAATCATACCCGAGCTCAAGTCCTCCGAGTTTTCCATATGCGATTACCGCAAAACCCTTTTCACATTTTCTTTTATCCTGAAAGCAGCGCGGGGTACCGTGCTTATTAACAAGATGCCTCCATGAAAGATCAAGCACCTTGTCAATTATCACTTCTGCAATATATGAAAGATGATCGCTGACTTTCATTAGAGGCAGGCTGCCGGTAACATCAGCAGCAGCAACGCGAAGAATATTAATCTGTTTAAATATACACAAATCTTCAATTTGATACTCCAGATCCTGAGAAGGAATCATTTCAATCCTTCTTCTTATCTCATCCTCAAGCTGAGGTTTTTGAGGGGGAATAGAAAGAGTTCTTATGTCAAGAAGTTCATCCAGAAGAACCGGATGCTGTGCAAGAAAAGAGGTAATCCATGAGCTTGAAGCAGCCAGCCTGACCAGATGTTTCATGGCCATCCGGCTTTCCAGCAAAAGAGATAAATAGCATGTACGCCTTTGAATGGCTTTCAGCAGGTCTGTAATCCGGTTTAAGACTATAACCGGCTCTCCGGACATTCCGGTTTCTCTCAGCAACGAAGGCATCAGTCTGTCCAGTTTCTGCCGTCCGCCGCTGCTTAAGGCCCTTGTTGAAGGATCGTTTCGAAAATGTTTAAGCAGGCTGATTACGTCATCAGGACTTTCAAATCCTGCCGATATAAGAATTCTCTTATTCTGCTCTTCTCTGTTATGGAATTGCCAGACATCATATAAATCATTTTCAATTTTATCTTCTTCTTTCCCGTCGCCATTTTCTTTTGTTTCAAGAAGGTTGATGAAATGAGACTGCACCCTTGTCCTGTGTTTGCCGAGCTCTGATTTAAACAGTTTCCATTCTGTAAATCCCATAGATGCGGCAAGACATGCCCTTGTCAAAGGATCTTCCGGAAGTTCGTGTGTTTGCTGATCCGCAAATTCCTGCAGGCGGTTTTCAACAATACGGAGAAACAGATAAGCCTGTTCAAGTTCATTGCGGGTGTTTTTGGAAATATAATTATTTTCTGCAAGAATACTTAATACCTTTAATGCATTGCGCTCCTGAAGAGCCGGAACCACGCCTCCCCGTATAAGCTGAAATATCTGGGCAAAAAACTCTATCTCCCGGATCCCGCCCGGCCCAAGTTTTATATTCTCTTTCATCTCCTTCTGCATCACCTGAAGGGCAATTTTTTTCTTCATATCCCTCAGGGACTCTATCGCACCGAAATCAAGATATCTCCGGTAAACAAAAGGCTTGAGTCTTTTAAGAAGATTTTCCCCGGCAGCCTTGTCTCCGGCAACTATCCTTGCCTTTATCAAAGCATACCGTTCCCATTCCCGCCCCTGATCTTGGTAATAGTCTTCCATGCCGTCAAAGTTCATAACAAGAGGTCCGCTCTCCCCGTAAGGGCGAAGGCGAAGATCGACACGGAAAACCATTCCGTCTGAAACTGTAGATCCTATGATATTAATTAAGCGTCTGGAAAGGCGGACAAAAAACTCTTCATTGCTGATCGTTTTTTTACCTCCTATAGTTTCGCCTGCTTCAGGATAGGCAAAGACAAGGTCAACATCTGAAGAAAAATTGAGTTCAAAAGCTCCCAGTTTACCCATGCCGATAACAACAAGTTTCTGGGGGTCCCCGTCAGTGTCTGTGGGGACTCCAAGCTCATATTTCATAAATTCATACAGCCAGGTAAGAGCGGAATCAATGCAGGCATCTGCAAAAAAAGAGAGATCCTTGACTGTTTCGCCAAGTCCTGCATGCCCGGCAAGATCACGCCAGGCTATTCTGATCATTTCTCTGGAACGGAATATTCTCAGCGTCCCTCCAAGGCTTTCCTCGTTTTTTTTGTCCGAAAAGAGGTCTGCTAATTTTTTTTCATATTCGTGATCAGCGTAAGATCTTTTAAGATCACCGCTCGTTAATAAATCTGAAAGCACGCCCGGATTCCTTATACAGCTTTTTGCAATAAAATCGCTTAATACAAATACGGTTTTCAGTTCCAGAAGAAAGTCCCTATCGAGTTTGATATCAATTCCGGTTTCTTTCAGGGCTGCATGAAATGAATCTATTTTGTTATCAAGGAGAGGCAGAATTTCTTTTGGAATAGCAGGAAGAGGCATAAGCGCCTTTTTATTTTTTTATTGGATTAGGTCTGTCCGCAATACGTTATCTGTTTTATATTTAGTGTCCTTCCGGAAATAAAGCCTGGACACGGTTGAGTTTCAAAGCCCAAACCAACATCTTCCCCCTCCACAGGAAATAATTGTTGCGGAAACGAAAGACAGGATTGACGAAATATCGGAAATTTCATATAAATAATAGAAAAGAGACTTCCTCGTGTCAACCATATATCTCTAAAGCCCTGTTTTAATCGCTTTTAACCGGGCTGGATAATGATAAAGGATTTTTTTATGAAATTCGTCAAGGAAAAAGACTCGATGGGAACAGTTCTTGTGCCTGAAAACGCCTACTTCGGCCCGCAAACTCAAAGAGCCATAGAAAATTTCTCTATAAGCGGTCTGACCCTTCCTTTATCCTTTATATATTCCCTTGCGCTTTTAAAAAAATTTGCTGCAATTGTTAACCACGAACTTGGCCTGTTAAGCGAACAGTTATTAAAAGCCATTATTCAGGCTGCCGATGAAGTAACAGAAGGAAAATTTGATAGCCAGTTTGCGATAGACGTTTTCCAGACAGGTTCCGGAACTTCTACCAATATGAATATGAACGAAGTTATATCATCAAGGGCAAACGAGATAATAACAGGAAGGAAGGGAGGAAAAAAACCGGTACACCCGAATGATCATGTTAACCTTGGCCAGTCAAGCAACGATGTTATACCTTCCGTTATTCATATTTCAGCTTCCGTTCTCATAAAAGAGCAATTGATTCCTTCTCTTGATTCTCTTTTAAAGGCGCTCGCCGGAAAGAAAAAGGAATTCAGGAATATAAAAAAAATCGGAAGAACCCATCTGCAGGATGCGCTTCCGATAACTCTCGGACAGGAGTTTTCAGGATATGCAAGGCAGATTGAGCTTGGCATATCAGGAATAAAATCTGCGCAGAAAACCCTTTCTGAACTTGCACTTGGCGGAACAGCGGTAGGAACAGGAATAAACACTCATCCTGAATTTGCAAAAAAAGTCATAGCCCTGATAGCTGAAAAAACGGGCATCCACTTTAAGGAGGCAAAAAACCACTTCTCAGCACAGGCAGCCCAGGACGCATGCATGGAAACGAGCGGGGCCTTGAAAACTATAGCAGTAAGCCTTATAAAGATTGCAAATGATATAAGATGGCTTTCATCGGGCCCGAGATGCGGAATTGGTGAAATAAATATTCCTTCACTTCAGCCCGGTTCATCCATAATGCCGGGAAAAGTCAACCCGGTTATTCCTGAAGCAGTTATTCAGGTTGCAGCACAGGTAATCGGAAATGACACAACCATAATGCTCGGGGCCCAGTCCGGCAATTTCGAACTTAATGTCATGCTCCCGCTGATAGCCTACAATCTTCTTCAGTCGGTCACATTTCTTGCCCGGGCGACAGAAGTCTTTGCACATAAGTGCATTTCCGGTATTTCCGCAAATGCCTTAAAATGTCATTCAAACATCGAAAAAAGTATTGCTCTTGCGACTTTTCTTGTTCCTTATATAGGTTATGATAAAGCTGCGTCTCTTGCGAAAAAAGCCCATGAAACAGGAAGGACTGTAAGAGAGATTGCTCTTGAAGAAAAATTGTTATCCGAAAAAATATTAAACAAACTCTTAAAACAAATAAAAACAGGAGATTAACTATGGAAAAGAAGCGCTACACAATAAAATCATCGTGTCCGCAGTGCGGATGTACCGACTTAACCGTTTTATCACCTGAAGAGATCAAAAAGAAATATGGCGATTCTCCCAACATAGATATGGAGTGCAGTGAATGCGTCCTTAAGTATTCTACAGATATGGAAAAAGCGTGCCCGGAATGGGACAAGGAATGCAAAATGAAATAACGCCGGCTTATTTTCAATCACCAAGGCCAATTGCATAAGTCGTCATTCCCGTGTAAACGGGAATCCAGAAATTTTTACAAGGTATTGAAAAGACTGGATTCCCACTTTCGTGGGAATGACAAATTCTTCTCTCTTTAGGACTTTTGCAATTGGCTCACCAGGCTCGATAATTAACTATTGACAACACAGATGCAATAATTCAGAATTCTTTACAGGCCAGGTGGCTTCCAACAGCATATATTAATAATTGTTTCAAATTGTTAAAGACAAGAAAGACAAAGAAAGGATTGAGAAAAAGATGAGTTATGACTTCAATGCAGATGATATATTCGAGATAGCGGAACAGCTCGAAAGAAATGGTGGAAAGTTCTACAGAAATGCAGCCGACAGCATTTCAGATCCTGCTTCAAAGACATTCTTACTTAAGCTTGCCGGAATGGAAGATGCGCATGAGAAGACTTTTCATGCCCTCAGAACAACTCTTACAGGGAATGAAAAGGCACCCACGATATTCGACCCCCAGGATGAGGCCGTCCTTTACCTGCGGGCGCTTGCAGACACCAGGGTTTTTTTTGAAAAAGAGACGACTTACACATCCATGAAAGAGATCCTCAAATCGGCCATAGAAGCAGAAAAGGATTCGATCGTTTTTTACCTCGGCATAAAGGATGCTGTCCCGGAAAAATCCGGAAAGAATAAAATCGAAGCAATTATTAAAGAAGAGATGGGGCATATCAGACTGTTAAGCAAAGAACTCGTCGGTCTGAAAAAGTAATCTGCGAGAAGAAAAGGATTCCAGGGTTCAAGGGGCCAAGGATTCCAGGGAACCGAAGCAGCGAGTTCATCATTGATGACGTGTCAAAAAATTGAAATTCAGACGACTTTGTAAGAAGCTAATATGCAAGGCGCGCAAATCCTGAGGAATGAAGCGTACTTTTCGTACGCTGAGCCCTTTGAAGAACATCCAATTTTGTCCAAGTACAAGGAAGGCGATACTTTTAACCGCGGGAATACATTGAGTATTTCGAGGATTAAAATTTGAGCCTGACGCAGTAATCGGGCAAAAGGGGGTGTTATGCAAAGGGCTCACGCTGCAATGACGAAGGATGCAGTGCAACACAGCAGATTAGCTTATTACGAAGTCGTCAGGTTTTTACCGTGTTCTGCGAGATGCATAAGCCCCGGGCGGTTAACAAGCTTTATCTTGCGTCCTGAAACTGCTATTAACTCCATGTCTGTCATTTTCGCAAAAATGCGCGACAAAGTCTCCGGAATAGTTCCAAGAAGACTTGCAAGCTGACTTTTTGATATATCCAATCTGACGGAATCCTCTTTCCCCTGCTCATCGGCAAGATATAATAAATATGATGCAAGGCGGCCCGGAACCTCTTTCAAGGAAAGATTTTCTATCTGGACCGTAAATTGCCTGAGCCTCATTGAAAGAACAGCAAGCATGCTCAAAGAAAGGGAGGGGTTTCCTGTGATAAGATCCACAAAATCCACCCTCGGGAAAAACAGAAGCCGGCTTCCTGCAATGGCTTCAGCATTAGCAGGAAACGGCTGGCCAGTAAAAACAGGAACCTCACCAAAAGGTTCTCCCGTTCCGAAAATATGAAGGATTTGTTCCTTTCCTTCTGAAGAGACCTTGTATATTTTGACAAGCCCTTCCACAACAACATAAAAGCCGTTGCCCGGATCACCCTCTGAAAAGATGGTTTCACCCTTGTTGAAGTGCTTGCTTACTGCAATCTTTCTTATATCATTGAGCTGCTCATCCGGAAGACCGTCAAAAAGGGGTACAGCAGAAACTATTTCAAAAACATTTTTCATATTTTCCTTTTTGTTATTATCCACAATCTCAAAAAAGTTATGGTTCAGACGGCAAAGTAAAAAGCGCATTATGCAAGGCGCGCGAGTCTTGAGGAATGAAGCGTACATATCAGTACGCTGCAATGACGAAAGATGAAGCGCAACACAGCAGAATGACTTTTTAAGAAGCCGTCTAAAATATTGTCTTTTTTTTGACTTAAGTCAAGGCAAACCGATTGCAAACAATATATTTTCAAATCAAAAATAAGAACAGCCATATTAATCATAAAAAAGGAGAATAAATCATGTTTTGTTACCAGTGCGAACAGACGTCAAAAGGTGAAGGATGTTCCAAGATAGGTGTATGCGGGAAAAGTCCGGAAGTTGCCGCCCTGCAGGATCTTCTTATATATGCTGTCAGAGGTTTGTCTCTGTATGCTCTTGCAGGATACAAGGCGGGAATAACCGACAAAGAGATCGACAAGTTTACCTGTGAGGCGGTTTTTTCAACATTGACAAATGTGGATTTTGACCCGGCAAGGTTTCAGAAACTTATCGAAAAGTGTGCCGGTTTTCGAGATGCGCTGAAGGAAAAGCTTGCAAAAGCCGGAATCAAAACAGGCTTTACCGAAGACGCAGCTTTATTTATTCCGGAAAAAACAATCGAAGGCCTGATTTCACAGGGTGAAAAAGTTGGTGTAAAAAGCAATCCTGATATCAATCCGGATATCTTATCTCTTCAGCATATTTTGACATACGGAGTAAAGGGAGTAGCCGCCTATACGGATCACGCTATGCTTTTGGGCAAAACGGATGACAGAATTTACAGGTTCATTTACGAGGCAATGGCCGCAGGGTTGAACAAAAATCTGGGAGTAGAAGAGCTTGTTGGTCTTGTATTAAAATGCGGAGAAGCAAACCTGTGGGCTATGGAGATTCTTGATGCAGCCAACACAGGCGCATACGGCCACCCTGTTCCGACAAAAGTTCCTCTTGGGGCAAAAAAGGGAAAAGCAATTCTTGTTTCAGGACATGACCTGAAAGATCTTGAGGAGATACTGAAACAGACCGAAGGCAAAGGCATAAATGTATATACCCACGGTGAAATGCTTCCGGCTCATGGTTACCCAGGCCTTAAAAAGTATTCCCACTTTTACGGCCATTACGGAACTGCATGGCAGAACCAGGCAAAAGAATTTGCCGAGTTTCCTGGCGCGATACTGATGACCACAAACTGTATTCAGAAGCCTAAAGATTTTTACAAGGAGAATATATTTACAACAGGCCTTGTCGGCTGGCCGCATGTAGCTCATATACAGGATAAAAACTTTGCGCTCGTAATCAATAAAGCACTCTCACTGCCGGGTTTTGAAAAAGATACCGATGGCAAAACCGTTATGGTCGGTTTTGCCCGCAATGCCGTTATGGGTGTGGCCGGTCAGGTTATCGAAGCGGTAAAAGGCAAGGCTATAAGACACTTCTTCCTTGTTGCCGGATGCGACGGAGCAAAGCCGGGCCGCAATTACTACACCGAGTTTGTAGAAAAAGTTCCAAAAGATTGTGTCGTTTTAACTCTTGCCTGCGGTAAGTTCCGCTTCTTTGACAAGGACCTCGGTGATATCGGCGGAATACCAAGACTTCTTGATATCGGGCAGTGCAATGATGCCTATTCAGCCATACAGATCGCTGTTGCCCTTTCAAAGGCTTTCAACTGCGGGGTAAACGATCTTCCTCTTTCCATGATACTTTCATGGTATGAACAGAAGGCTGTTGCAATTTTACTGACTCTTCTTTACCTTGGAATAAAAGATATCAGGCTGGGACCAACTCTTCCGGCATTTATCACGCCGAATGTTTTGAATGTTCTGGTCGATAAATTCAACATAATGCCGATAAAAACACCTGACGAAGACTTAAAGGCAATTTTGGGATAATAGGTTAGGTGGATAGACTGAAAACTGAAGGCTAAAGACTGTCAGCTTATAGGATTTATTCCTAAATACCTTCAGTCTTCAGCCTAAACAACCTGAAGTTAGGAGATTACTATGAAATGCCCCGGACAGGACAGCCGGTACTGGAAGCAGGGAGCTATCTTTGATGTTAATTGCCCGAAATGCGGCAGCAGAGTTGAGTTTTTCAAAGATGACACGGCGCGTAAATGCAATAATTGCGGATACAGATTCATAAATCCGAATATGGATTTCGGGTGCGCATCTTACTGCGAATACGCCGAACAATGCCTCGGAACTCTTCCCGAAGAGCTTCTCGCCAAAAAAGAGGACTTGTTAAAGGACAGGGTGGCTGTTGAAATGAAAAGGTATTTCAAGTCCGATTTCAAGCGCATCGGCCATGCTTCAAAGGTTGCCCGATACGCCGAACGGATAGGGAAAGCGGAAGGCGGCAACCTTGCGGTAATTCTGGCGGCCTCCTATCTTCATGACATTGGAATTGTAGAAGCGGAAAGGAAATACAGCAGTACGGCTCCGAAATACCAGGAAGAGGAAGGACCTCCAATTGCAAAGGGAATACTTATAAAACTCGGCGCAAAGGAGAATCTTATCAGCGAGGTATGCGACATAGTGGGTCATCATCATCATCCGAAAACTGACGACAATATAAATTTCAAAGTGGTTTACGATTCCGATATGATCGTTAATATCGAAGAGAATATGAAAGAGAACCCGATTGATAAGGATAAAATAGATGAAATTATAGATAAATCATTTTTAACCGAAACCGGCCGGATCGTTGCCCGGGAGGTACTTATAAAAGCATAGGATTCAAGGGGTCAAGGAGTCAAGGGTTCGAGTGAAAGAAAAGCATGTCAGAAATTCGTCGGAGATATCAGAGCTGTGAGGAGGATGAAAAAATCTCTGGTGAAATAATTAAAAAACAAACACTTGAACCCTCGAATCCTCGAATTCTCGAACCCTTGTAGGAGAATTCGACATGAAAGTAAAACGAAAAATAATAGAAATTAACGAAGAACTTTGTGACGGCTGCGGGCAGTGTGTTACGTCATGCGCAGAAGGCGCGCTTCAGATTATCGATGGGAAAGCAAAAGTTATTTCCGATAACTTCTGCGACGGGCTTGGCGCCTGTATGGGGGAATGCCCCGCCGGAGCGCTGCAAATAATCGAGCGTGAAGCCGATGAGTTTGACGTGGAGGCAGTTGAAAAACACCTTCATGATAAGCAAAAAAAAGCGGCGGTACCAGAACCTGCGTCACCGTGCGGATGTCAGTCGGCCGGGGTACAGATTTTTACCTGTAAGGATGCCAACAAGCCTTCTTTTATCGAAGAAGCAGGTGATTCGGCTCTTTCCCACTGGCCGATTCAGATAAAACTCGTTCCGGCAAACGCTCCTTTTTTGAAAGGAGCCGATCTTCTGGTTTTGGCTGACTGCGTCCCCGTTACCTTTCCTACCCTGCACAGGGATTTTTTGAAAGGGAAGGCCGTAATGATGGGGTGTCCCAAATTCGACAATGTCCAGGAATACATTGACAAATTTGCAGCTGTTTTTAAAACAGCCGGAATAAAAAGCGTGACAACGGTGATAATGGAAGTTCCTTGCTGTTCCGGTCTTCCCATGATAGTTAAAAAGGGAATGGAAAAAGCCGGTGTAAATGTGCCCATGGAAAAGGTCGTGATAAGTACGAAGGGAAAGATTATAGGATCATTGCCATATTAGCTGGTGATCCTATCAGGATTCAAGGGGTCAAGGGTTCAGGGGTTCCAGTGAAAGGAAAGCAATTCATCTTCCCAACTATTCTTTATCTGCTTTCCCTGGAAATTCCTTATAAACATATACTTTCCCTGTTTTCAGGGCTTCTTCGGAAGCCTCCTTTATTTTGTTGAAGCGGTGTTTCAGCTCGTAGAAACCATGCCACCACGCATAATCAGGGGCCATCATGGCTGAACCCATCCTGGCTCTTCTTCCTTCATGGTGCCATAATTCATAGAATTCCCATTCAAGTTCCTCATCGAAGTAGCTGCTCTTTGACAGGATTCCTTTTGCGTAAAGATTATCCATGATTTTTGTGGCAGGTTCATAATAATTTGATTCATAATTTATAATCACATTGTCAAGATTTTTAAAGTGTGAGTTTGCCCATTCTTCTGAATGGCACTGCCGGCAGACCATTATCATTTTTGCTCTTTCATTTATCCAGTCTGTTTTTGCAGGGAAAGCCTTAAAATCAGACGGCCTGATTGTTGATGGCGCCTGAAGTTCCCACGATAATCTTTCTGTAACATCATGAGTTTTTGAAACACCAAGTGCCGCTGACATATGGCAGGCAGAGCATGTCGGAGCCCTGAAGTCTCTTCCTGCTTTCCAAGTGCCGTCATCAGTAGTCCAGTTCCATTCTCCTGCTTCTGCATTGTATATGGCGCCGTGTTTCGATTCATTGTAAATTTCTATCTGAGGATGATCAGGGCCGAGATGGCATTGGCCGCAGGCTTCAGGTTTTCTTGCCTCGGCAACCGAAAACCTGTGCCTTGTATGGCAGCTTGTGCAGCTTCCCAGGCTTCCGTCGGGATTCTTTCTCCCCACTCCGACATTCGGCCATGATCCTTCAATCGGTTTGCCTTCTTTAACATCAACAACTGTTCCATGACATACATTGCACCCGCTGTTGCGTTCAACATCATTGTTCATCCCGTATTGAAGCCATTTGTCGTTTTTCCACATTATCTCTATCGTGTTTGCATGTTTGCTTTTTGAATACTCGGCAACCTGTTTCGGGTGGCATTCAGAACAGGTTTTTGGGCTGACAAAAGATGTTATTAAAAGCGATGAATGTTTTAAATGAGATTTGCTTGCTGCGTTTGAAAGCGATTCAGTTGCTTTATGACATTTGTAGCAATCCGCTCCGACTCCGGCATGAATGCTTTTTGCCCAGTCGGCATATATGCCCGGATTCAATTTTTTGTGGCATTCAATACAGTTTTTTGCAGCAAGTGATTCGCCGGACAAAGTTTCTGGAAATACCTTGAATCCCCAGCGCCAGGAAGCTATGCAGAAAATTATAAGCAGTATGATAACCATGTTGGAATAGGCCATGAAGACAAAGAGTTTTCTGGTTCCGCTGACCTTTTCAGGCTGTCTCTCTGCGCCCTTGACCTCGGCAATAAACTTCACCTTTTCCAGCACTTCGGGACCGTGAGGCGCTCCTTTTATGGCTTCTGTAAGATCTGTTCCGGCGGAATGCTTTCCGAAATGCCTTCCGTTTTTCCACTTCTGACTTCCGGTTACATCATAAATCTTTCTGTCATGAATTATGCAGGCTGGTTTACCTGATGATCCGTCGAAATCTTTAAGATTTTCAAAATCTATTTTCCCGGGATCAAGTACGGTTTGCTGTGCGGCCTGCGACTCCTTTTTCATCCGGCTGTGTATGAATGTGACAGCCGTGACGGCGAAAAGAAGCATAAGGATGAAAAGGAGTATTTTAATAAAGAGAATGCGTCCGAAGGCGTTATCAAAAAAATGTCCGAATCTGTCTATGCGGAACCAGGTAAGATAGATGCCGGTTATCGTGAGCGTAATCAGGCACGATACGCCGAGTATGCGCTCTCCTTTAGGCAGCCCTCCGGTAATCTGAGAGGGTTTAACGAAAATGTGTATGTAAAATATGGCGCCGACAAGTATAAATGCGGCCAGAATATGCAGGTATCCTATGACGAATCTTGCCGTCTTGTGGAAAGCGCTCTGGACCTTGACGGCTTTTTTGATGATATGAAGAGGAATAGGATACTGGTAGCCGTTTTTAATATATGCAATGCCTGCAGTTTTTAAACCGCCCCCTGTTTTCTCCTCATGACAGAATATACAGCCTTTCCCGGTTTTTTTTGCGTACTCCTCTTTGGCTGTTGCAAAGCCGGCACATAACAAAACAAGGGCTATAACCAGAAGAATCGAAATGAATATTCTTTTTACCGGCATAATTCTATCCATACCTGAGGCTGATAATACGGGCTATTCAAAACAGGAAAGAGTTAAATTAATTTATTCGTAAAAAGCTAAAACCCCGTCACTCCTGTGAAAACGGGAGTCCAAGAATAGTTGAAAAATCTGGATTCCCGTTTTCGCGGGAATGACACAAAATAATAAAATCCGCTTAAGATAAAACACTTTTAAATTTTCTATTAATTCATAAATATATGAATTAATTGCATGAGTCAAGGAGTTATTCAGGAAGAACGCTTGAGGCCGGGAGATTCGGATATGAAAACTTTGATGAAAAGATAAACCGCAATTACGACAAAAGAAAAATCGCGTATTAAATAAAGGGTTGATTCAGGCAAGTCGCCTTGGCTTGTCGAAAAACAGCCGCAGCTTATATCGAGTCCCCGGGCTTTATTGTACATAAGCGCACTGCAAAATATGATCAGAAGGATATTGCCGATAAAAACGGAACCCGGCAGCCAGACCCCAATTATAAGAAGAGAACCGATTACAAGTTCAAGCCAGGGTAAAAATATGGCTGATAAATTGATAAGTTCATCCGGAAGAATCTGGTAATTATAAATGACTTTTGCAAAGGCCGCCGGATGAAGGATCTTATCGTAGCTTGCATAAATAAATACTATGCTCAGACCAATTCTTGCTCCGTGATACAGGGTCATTGAAATTTTTTGCCTGATTTCTTCTTTCATCACTCTCCTGTTTCCACGGGAAGTCCGTTTTGTTTCCAGACCGGCCATCCATTTGAGAGAACTGTTGCGTTTTTATAGCCTGCATTTCGTAAAAAAACCGCCAATTCCATGCTCAGCTCGCAAGTTTCCCCGTCACAGTAGGTTATTACGGCGCTCTCTTCAGAAATTCCCGTCATTGCTTCAACAAATTTCCAGTCGACCTCCTTATATGGTAGGCTTATGGCACCCTTTATATGCCCCGCATCATATTCTGCAAGGGATCTGGCATCAATAAAGAATGCCTTACCTTTTTTAAACAGGTTTGAAGCTTCGGCAAGAGATATTTCGAGATTCTCACCGGATGGAGTCACAAGATTTGATTTTGCAGACCAGTCTTCAATAAAAGGGATTTTGTCGGATCTGAAATAGTTGGATGCAAACCCGGCGGCCAGGACTATCAGGACTATAAATAGAACCTGATTTGATGTTTTTATCCAGATCTTGCTGCTAATTAATCTCATATTTCCTGTCGAAAAATCTCAAGATTTGCATGTGACATGACAAACGCCTGTAGGCGTTTCCACGGCATATGGAAAATACTTTTTCTTAAACCAGAGAGCGACATTTACAAGGCTTATCAATACAGGAACCTCGACAAGCGGCCCTATCACAGCGGCAAATGCCTGCCCGGAATTTATCCCAAATACCGCCACTGCAACGGCAATAGCAAGCTCAAAATTATTTGAAGCTGCCGTGAAACTAAGTGTTGCCGACTGTTCATAGGTGGCGCCGGCTTTCATTGAAAGGAAAAAAGAGACAAAGAACATGACAAAAAAATAGATGCAAAGAGGAACAGCCACACGTATGACATCAAATGGAAGCTGGACAATATATTCGCCTTTAAGGGAAAACATAACAAGGATTGTAAACAGAAGAGCGATAAGTGTGATAGGGCTTATGCTGGGAATGAATTTTTCTTCATACCATTTCTTTCCCTTTGTCTTAAGACCTATAAATCTCGTTATCATCCCGGCGATAAAAGGAATCCCAAGATATATGAAGACGCTCTCTGCGATCTGGCCGATTGAAATATCCACCACCATCCCTTTCAATCCCAGCCATTCGGGTATTACAGTGATAAAAATCCACGCATAAACTGAAAAAAAGAGCACCTGGAATATCGAATTAAATGCAACAAGTCCGGCGCAGTATTCGGTGTCTCCGGATGCAAGATCGTTCCATACGATCACCATCGCGATACATCTTGCAAGACCTATAATGATAAGCCCGACCATGTATTCCTGATGCCCGGATAAAA
>JAABQB010000033.1 GCA_011391695.1 Desulfobacteraceae bacterium
CAAGCTGCCTGTTGGAATCCTTACTGTAGCAGTGCTGTTACGTTTAATCGCTCCTGACTGGTTTGAGCGGATACGCGCATGGGTGCTTCAAAAGAATTATTATGGAACACGGTAATGATCTGGTACGGTAAAGCGGATACAACTTTACTGGCTTAGTGAGAAAGCTGAATGAGTCCAAATAATGAAAACCAGGATAAGATCTGGGATTATTTTCAGAACGAGGGTGTCGAATCTTTCTCGCAGAGCCGAGGTCGTCAAGAATTTCTTGTTCGCCACATTTCGCATGGTATGCGTGTGTTAAATATCGGTGTTGGAGATGGTGCGCTTGAGATGCTGGCAGCTGCCAAGGGTGTCGATATATGGTCAATTGACCCCAACGAACGCGCCATAGATAGATTGCGTAAAACATCGAACCTTAGCGAAAAGGCTAAGGTTGGATACAGCCAGAAGATACCATTCCCGGATGAATACTTTGATTGCGTCGTGATGTCAGAAGTATTGGAGCACCTTGATGACGATGTTATGGAGGCATCACTTGATGAAGTGTGCAGAGTTCTGAATTCAAATGGATTATTCATAGGCACTGTGCCTGCTCGTGAGCGTCTTAACGATCAAAAAGTTGTTTGTCCCCAGTGTGGATGCCATTTTCATCGCTGGCATCACAAGCGCAGTTTTAATATTGAAACCTTGACGCGTGTTTTAAGTACTCGGTTTGTTGTCAGGAATTCAATGGAAAAGTTTTTCATAGATTGGGAATCAGTCGGGTTGTGTCGCAAGATTCAAGGGCTCGTCAAGATGTTTCTGTCCTGGCTGGAAATTGGCACATATGGAATTTGCAGAAATATTTATTTTGAAGCTTATAAATCTTCAAATAACACATATGATTCCAAAACATGACTATCCTTGAATAGTTATTGTTAATAATATGACCGCATTATTATATTTATTTTCAAATACGTTCTCGGCCAGTTCATTCCGAATTGGTTCGGTTTGGCTTTCGATTATTTGGATCGGGTAAAATATTCTATTCCGGTATGTTGTCGATTGAACTGAAACTTTAAATGGAACCAGGTTCTTACAGAAAGCAGGTGTTTTTCCTCATTCGCAGCCTTGAGCGTGGCGGCGCTGAGCGTCAATTGGTTTTGCTTGCTATTGAACTCAATAGGCGAGGGTACCAAGTTTCTGTTGTCGTCTTCTATGACGGCGGCCCATTCGCTGCAGAATTAAAGACGGCTGGTGTGCGCCTCATCGTGCTGGATAAGAGCGGCCGCTGGGATATTCTGCCTTTTTTTATCCGACTTTCCCGCCTGCTGCGTAAGGAACGCCCTACTTCTCTGCACTCCTATCTGACCGTCCCCAATATATTTGCGGCATTTCTTAAACCTTTGTTACCAGGCACGCGCATCATCTGGGGGTTGCGCGCTTCAAACATGGACCTGTCGCATTATGACTGGCTAGCCAGGCTCACAGGAATTATCGAACTTCTACTTGCCCGTATACCAGACGTAATTATTGCCAACTCACATGCCGGCAAGATTCACGCTGTTGATCAAGGCTTTCCGTCTGACAGAATGTTGGTTATCCCAAACGGTATTGACACAACGCGCTTTGCACCCGACGCGTCGGCGCGGTTGCGTCAACGGATTGAATGGAATATTCTTGAAGATGAAATTCTGGTCGGATTGACTGCCCGCCTGGATCCCATGAAGGACCACTCAAACTTCTTGCGTGCGGCTGGCCTGGTAGCCAATAAATATTCTCATGTACGTTTTGTCTGCGTGGGTGATGGACCAGTGGACTTTCAAAGGCAATTGCGTGAACAGGCACTGCAAGCTGGTTTGACCGAGCGGTTGATCTGGGTCGGCATACGTACCGATATGCCCGCAGTATACAGTGCCTTGGATATCGCTTCTTCTTCTTCTTTTAGCGAGGGCTTTTCAAATTCGATTGCTGAAGCAATGTCCTGCGGTGTGCCTTGCGTTGTAACGAATGCAGGTGATTCGGCATGGATCGTTGGAAAAACCGGCATAGTGGTTCCGCCTGGTAATCCTGAGAAGTTGGCTGATGGGTTTATGCGCCTCATTGATTTACCAGCCGATAAGCGAATCGAACTTGGTTTGCATGCACGTGACAGAATTATAGCTGAATTTGGCGTTGAGGCTCTTGTAATTCGCACAGAACAGGCAATGGATTTGACGCGATGAGAGTAGTGCATATTATTTCCAGCTTATCGATTGGTGGTGCGGAGATGATGCTTAAGCGTCTGGTTGAGTCAGTACCTGAAAATATCCCATCCACAATTGTTGTGTCGCTTACCAATATTGGTCAGATCGGCGAGTCATTACGTAAAAACGGAGTTAGAGTATATGCTCTTGGAATGTCATCATTATTGGGTTTGCCTCATACCCTTTGGCGTTTAGTCCGGCTTATCCATCATCATCGGCCGGAAATAGTACAGACCTGGATGTACCATGCGGACCTCCTGGGAGGAGTTGCGGCACGTTTGGCCGGGAACTATACTGTTGTTTGGGGTGTACGCACTACAGCTATCCCACAGGGGCCGTTTAGCGTCACATACTGGCTGGTTCGTTTTTGTGCAATATGTTCTTATATAATTCCCCGCCGAATCATCTGCTGCGCAAAATCGGCAAAATCTGCACACATTAAACTGGGATATCCGGCGCACAAAATGACATTTATACCCAATGGATACGATTTTTCTGCTTATGATCAACACATGAATTCAAGAGAAAGGACACGTACCGAGTTGGGGCTAAAAAATAAGGAAATAGTCATTGGTACAGTCGGTCGCTTTGATCCATTGAAAGATTTTCATAATTTCGTAATTGCCGCATCAAAATTATCTGCCAGGCGGGTCAATGTTAAATACTTAATGGTTGGTCGCAACATTGAATGGTCTAATCCAACCCTTCGTGGGTGGATAGAATCCGAGGGGTTAAATAATTTCCAGTTAGTTGGAGAGCAGGCCGATGTGCCTTATTTTCTTTCAGCAATGGACATCTTTTGTCTTTCGTCAGTCAACGAGGCATTCCCTAATGTAGTTGTTGAGGCCATGGCAATGGGGCTGCCTTGTGTGGTTACACGAGCTGGGGATGCGGCTGATATTCTTGGCGTGGATAATTATGTTGTCCCGGTACAAGATTCACTATCTCTTTCCGATGCGTTATTGAAGATGTGTGACCTTGGCCAGGAAGCTCGAAGAAGGCTTGGCGAACAAAGTGCAAGAAAGGTACGGGCAGAATACGGAATCGAAAATATCAGACAAAAATATGAAAATCTATATGCTGAAGCTATCAACTAAATGAATATTTCCCGGGCTGACAATTCTGACCCCCGAACATTTCAATGGATCGGAGATGATTTGATCAAATTTTATCAGACAGGTATTTCTGCTGAAGAATTTATTATTTACTGTGAAGTAGTTTATCTGTGAAGGAAATGTCATGTGCGGACTGACCGGTTACTTTTCTAGCCGCCCTTTAAACGCACGGGAAACCTTAACTGCGATGGGTAAAGTCATTAACCACCGAGGTCCTGACGACTTCGGATATTGGCATGACTCTGAAGCTGGCATCGGCTTGGTTCATTGTCGCCTGTCGATAATTGATCTTTCTTCAGCCGGTCATCAACCAATGTTTTCGCCTTCCGGTCGTTTTGTAATTGTCTATAATGGTGAGATATATAATCATCTGGAAATCAGGAAAGAGCTGGAGAAATTAAGAAATGAACCTCATTGGCGAGGTCATGCTGATACCGAGTCTCTTTTGGCTGGATTTGATGCATGGGGCATTGAAGCAACCCTGAAACGCTCTGTGGGCATGTTTGCCATGGCGGTTTGGGATAAAGCGGAGAAGACTCTTACGCTTGCGCGTGACCGCATTGGAGAGAAACCGTTATATTATGGCTGGAATCGGGAATCTTTTCTATTTGCATCCGAGCTTAAAGCCATGCGAGCTTATCCGGGTTTTATTTCAAATATTAACCGTAACGCCGTGGCTCTTCTCCTACGCCACAATTACATCCCTGCGCCATACTCAATATATACAGGTATTTATAAACTCTGGCCTGGAACCATGCTGACACTGCGAAAGGGTGCACACAGTGTCTGTCCGTGGGATGTTGATGCTCCACCCTTTGAACATTTCAATGCCAATGGCGTTTCGATTTGCCAGTATTGGTCGTTGCGGGATGTGGCGGAACAAGGACAGGCGAATCCATTTACCGGCTCAGAAAGCGAAGCGATAAATGAACTCGAGTGTGTGCTGACCGAGGCAGTACAATCGCAACAGATTTCTGATGTACCTTTAGGGGCGTTTCTTTCCGGCGGAGTTGACTCTTCATCTATTGTGGCATTGATGCAAGCACATTCTGCCCATCCTGTGAAGACTTTTACAATCGGTTTTCAGGAAGATAATTACAACGAGGCTGAATATGCCAAGGAGGTAGCGCATCATCTGGGGACTGAACATACGGAGTTATATGTGACGCCTGATGAGGCTATGGCGGTTATTCCTCGGTTGCCGACACTCTACGATGAGCCGTTTTCCGATTCATCACAGATACCAACTTTTCTTGTGTCTCAACTGGCTAAGCAGCATGTTACTGTTTCTTTGTCCGGAGATGCCGGGGACGAACTCTTTGGCGGTTATAATCGTTATTTATTGACAAATGCTATTTGGAAAAAAATCGGCTGGCTTTCCTGTGCGAAACGACAAACCTTAGCTCATGGAATTACAAAAATATCTCCTTCTCAATGGGATCAGCTTAATTCGCTGATTTTACCTGTTATTCCAATTGAAAAACGATCAACGAGGGTAGGGGACAAGGCCCACAAGCTGGCAGAAATTCTGGCAGCAGATACCCCGGAGGCAATTTATCGCAATTTGGTTTCTCACTGGAAATCACCTGCCGCAATCGTGCGTAACAGCCAGGAACCTTTGACTTCGCTGACAAACCGCATGAGCTTGACTAAAATACCAGAACTTGAACATCGCATGATGTTTCTGGATGCAATCAGCTACCTGCCTGATGACATTCTGACCAAAGTTGACCGGGCTGCGATGGGGGTGAGCCTGGAAACACGCGTGCCGTTTTTGGATCATCGGGTAGTGGAGTTTGCCTGGCGATTGCCGCTCAACCTGAAGATTCGCAACGGCCAGGGCAAATGGCTTCTGCGACAGGTGCTGTACAAATATGTTCCCCGCGAAATGATCGAGCGCCCAAAAATGGGCTTTGGTGTGCCAATCGATTCCTGGCTGCGCGGTCCGCTACGTGAGTGGGCCGAAGAGTTGCTGAACGAAAATCGGTTGAAGCAGGAAGGATTTTTTGATCCGGAACCAATACGTTTGAAATGGGAAGAGCACTTGTCAGGTCAACGCAATTGGCAGTATTATCTATGGGACATATTGATTTTCCAGGCATGGCTGGAGAGCACAGGGTGAAACGTCCCAAACTTTTATATGTAGTTACAGAGGACTGGTATTTCTGCTCTCACCGCATGCCAATTGCCATTGAGGCGCAAAAACAGGGATACGAAGTTGTGGTTGCCACCAGGGTTGACCGTCATGGCAAATATATCACAGATGAGGGATTCAAGCTCATTCCTTTGAAGATGCAGCGCCGCAGCACAAACCCTTTTAACGAAATCGCCGTAATTATTCAATTGATTGGTATCTATCGAAGTGAAAAACCGGATGTTGTTCATCACGTTGCAATGAAGCCGGTCTTGTATGGTTCACTGGCCGCTCGTCTTTCACTAGTCCCAGGTGTGGTAAATGCGCTCGCGGGATTAGGTTATGTTTTTACTTCTGATAAGATAACGGCTCGTTTCTTACGTTTCATAATCGGTAGCGCATTCAGAGTACTTCTTAACATCCGCAATTCACGCCTAATACTCCAAAATCAGGATGATCGAGCGATATTTATCCTTAAGCGTTTCATAAATAAGGATCGAATCAAGCTAATCAGGGGATCAGGGGTTGATACCGCTATTTTTTCACATAAACCTGAGCCGTCAGGCATTCCTGTCGTTATGCTTGCGTCACGAATGTTATGGGATAAAGGGATTAAGGAATTCGTGGAAGCTGCAAGACAACTCAAAGCTCATGGAGTGAGAGCCCGTTTTGTACTGGTGGGTGATACGGATACACATAATCCATCATCAATTCAAAAAGAACAGCTGACTTCCTGGCATACGGAAGGAGTGATTGAGTGGTGGGGACAGTGTGACAACATGCCGGCGGTTCTGGCACAATCACACTGTGTTTGCCTTCCTTCATACCGTGAAGGACTGCCTAAGGTGCTGCTTGAAGCCGCATCAACAGGACGTCCCATTGTTACTACCAATACTCCAGGTTGTCGTGAAATAGTCCGAAACGGAGAAAACGGTTTACTTGTTTCTGTACGTAGCGCAGAAAAAGTGGCTGACGCAATTCAAAGACTTATCGAAAATCCGGAATTACGTCAAAAAATGGGAGCGCGGGGACGGGAAATCGTTGTCAGCGAGTTTGCTATTGAAAAGGTTATTTCAGAAACGATGACTGTTTACAAAGAACTCCGACAAACATAAGGTTTTGATAATAGGTTCATCCTCCGATTTGATTTTTCGAGACTGGCCCGAATGAAAAGATTATTCGATTTTATTGGCGCGGTTTTGCTGCTGATTATTTTATTGCTTCCAATGCTTGTCATTTCGATTCTGATAAAATTGACCTCAAAAGGGCCTGTGCTTTACTGGTCGGACAGGGTGGGACGAAATAATGCTATTTTCAGGATGCCGAAATTCCGATCTATGAGAACGGATACACAGCCTGTTGCAACTCATCTGTTGGAAAATCCAGACCAATACATAACGCCTTTTGGTAAATGGATCAGGAAATCGAGCATTGACGAACTGCCCCAGATATTCAGCGTGCTGAAAGGCGATATGAGTTTTGTCGGCCCGAGACCGGCCCTTTTCAATCAGGATGATCTTGTTGCGCTCCGGACATCAAAAGGTATTCACACTCTTGTTCCGGGAATAACAGGTTGGGCGCAGATAAACGGCCGGGATGAACTTCCGATTCCAATCAAGGTCGATTATGACCTCTATTATATGAAAAACCGGTCATTTATCTTTGACATAAAGATACTGCTGTTGACTTTGTCTAATGTAGTCGCAGGAAAAGGAGTCACGCACTGACGTTTTTATTGAAGAAAATTGCAGGACTGATTCTATCGCCCCTGACAGTTTGTATCATACTGCTTGTTTCGGGCATTTTTCTTCTATTTACAAGAAAGCAGAGAACGGGAAAAATCACGGTTACTATAGGTGTTGTTTTTCTACTGTTAATGAGTTACGATGCACTACCGGATCGGGCACTCAGAACCCTTGAACAAAAATATTCGACTCTAAAAATAAATGACTCTATATCCGATGCAAAATGGATTGTGGTGCTTGGCGGAGGGCATATAACAGATCCGAATCTGCCAGCGGCAAGCAGGCTTTCCGAAGAGTCTTTATCAAGACTTATTGAAGGAGTTGCCATACATAAAAGATTACCTCAAAGTAGAATGGTTATGTCCGGTGGCAATGTATTCGATCCTGTTCCCGAATCAAAAAGCATGGCGAATCTTGCAATTAACCTTGGAATTGATAAAGACAACATTCATGAAGAACCATCAGGTTTGGATACTGAAGATCAGGCGATATTAATCAAAAAAATAGTCGGAAAGGATAAATTTATTCTGGTTACGTCCGCTTTTCATATGCCACGCTCAATGGCTCTTTTTCAAAAGCAGGGAATGCATCCGATACCTGCGCCTGCAGGGCACAGGGTTAAAAACAGAAACGAATTTGATCCTTCTATGTTATTCCCTGACTCGGAGGGAATTGAGAAAATGGAATTTACCGTTCATGAATATCTGGGTGTACTGTGGGCCAAATTAAGAGGACAAATATAGTGAGAATCAGAGCTCTTTATATCAACTTCTTTATTGTTCTTGGAATTGATATCGCCCTGATACTTGCTTCAATATACGGAGCATATCTTCTCCGCTTTGAATTCTCAATTCCTTCCCAAAATCTTGCTTTGCTGTATAAAGCGCTTCCCGTAATAATACTAGTCAAAATAACATCCTTCTATTTTTTCGACCTCTATCGGGGTGTGTGGAGATATACAAGCATTGGGGATCTTTTTAACATCATCAAAGCAGCCACCATAAGCAGCTTCCTGATCATATCCTTTATACTCTTCATGACAAGATTTGAAGGCTTTTCACGTTCCACTTTCGTAATCGACTGGTGTTTCACTATTTTACTGATTACAGGGTATCGTGTGGCTATACGCCTGTATTACGAACAGTTAAGCGGTGAAGGTTCCTGGTCGGTTGCAATACGAAATTTAATTGGTTTTTTGACCAGAAAACAATCTGAAGGGAAAAAGATACTTATTGTCGGGGCAGGGGATTGCGGGGAAAAAATCTGCAGAGAAATTATTAATAATTACAAATTACAGCACAACATAGTCGGATTCATAGATGATGATCCTGAAAAGCTCGGAAAAAAAATCCATGGCATTCCTGTTCTCGGTTTTACCGGGGAGATAAAAAAAGTTTCACAGAAAACAAGAGCAGATGAAGTCCTTATTGCCGTTCCTTCGGCTACATCGAAGGAGATACGAAAAATCATCGATACATGTAAAGAAGGCGGAATTACATTCAAAATTATCCCTGGATACGGCGAACTTATCGACGGGAGAGTGACCGTCAATTCAATACGAGAAGTTGCTTACCGTGATTTGCTTGGCCGCGAAGTGATTAAACTGGATGCCGAAAGTATCGGAGGATATTTAAAAGGAAAGATAATTCTGATAACTGGAGCAGGAGGTTCAATTGGTTCTGAACTTTGCAGGCAGATATGCAGATTCAAACCCGAAAGCGTTATTTTATACGACAGGGCCGAAAGCCCCTTGTATGAAATCGAACTCGATATCCGGCATAGTTTTCCAGGCATAAGATGCACCGCTGTTCTTGCTGATGTGAGAGATACTGCAGAGCTGAATAAAACCTTTACTGCGAATAATCCTCATGTTGTTTTTCATGCAGCAGCATACAAGCATGTTCCAATGCTGGAACTGCAACCTTGGAAAGCGATAGAAAACAACATCCATGGGACATTTAATATTGTTGAGGTCTCAAAAAAGCATAAGGTTGAACGTTTTGTTTTTGTTTCAACCGACAAGGCCGTCCGTCCGACGAATGTCATGGGCGCTTCAAAACGTGTGGCTGAAATGCTTGTGCAGAGTCAGAACGGATGCGGCTTGTCAAATACCCGTTTCATGATTGTGCGGTTTGGCAATGTAATTGGAAGCGTAGGCAGCGTGGTTCCACTGTTTAAAAAGCAGATAGAAAAGGGAGGGCCGGTGACCGTAACGCATCCTGATGTAACAAGGTATTTCATGACCATTCCCGAAGCATGCCAGCTTATTCTCCAGACAGGCGCAATGGGGATTGGCGGTGAGATATTTCTTCTTGACATGGGTACCCCGATTAAAATTGTTGATATGGCAAGAGACCTTATCAGATTATCCGGATTCGTACCCGATGAAGATATTAAAATTGAATACATCGGATTGAGGCCGGGTGAAAAACTTTATGAAGAACTTATAACGAAAGGTGAGGGAATAGTTCCAACGAGCCATGAAAAAATAATGACATTGAAGGGACTGGACTGCAGTTTGGATATTCTGAACGGCAATATAGAAGAATTAGACAGACTATCAAAAGACCAGGATCATAATAAAATTAAACAGATGCTGAAAAAAATTGTCCCGGAATATATGCCGGCCGCCTCCGGCGGAGTGAATGGTGAATAGTGAATAGAAAAGGGGGCAAGGGTTCAAGGATTCGAGTGAGGAAATGAGAAATATATCAGGGAAAATAGAAGAGCTTTTAAATAAAGGGGTTGTCATTCCTGATCCGCGCAATATTTATATCGGTGATGAGGTTGACACAGGCAGAATTTCAGGAAACGGGGTGATAATATACCCGGGCTGCAAAATATACGGAAGCTCTGTTCTTATTCTTGATAGGGTGAAAATAGGATATGAAGGCCCTGTCACACTTGAAAATTGCCAGTTAGGACCTGATGTGAATTTAAAAGGGGGATTTTTCAAGGAAGCTGTTTTTCTCAAAGGCGCGAGTCTGGGCTCCGGTTCCCATGTGAGAGAAGGAACAATTCTTGAAGAAGAGACAGGCATTGCCCATACAGTTGGTTTGAAGCAGACGATACTTTTCCCCTACGTGACGCTCGGAAGCCTAATAAATTTTTGTGATTGCTTCATGTCGGGCGGAAGCAGCAGCAAAGATCACAGTGAAGTAGGGAGTTCTTATATCCATTTTAATTATACTCCAAGCCAGGACAAAGCTACGCCCTCTCTTATAGGAGATGTTCCGAAAGGAGTGATGTTGAAAGAAAAACCGATATTCCTGGGAGGGCAGGGGGGGCTTGTAGGTCCATGCAGGCTTGCTTTCGGAACAACTATTGCAGCAGGCACAATCTGCAGAAAAGACGAACTCCGCCCCGGACGTTTAATATTCGGAGGTCCGGCGAAGAGCGGTAACATGCCTTTTACACCTGGTGATAACAGAAATATCAAAAGAATTATGACCAATAACATCGTTTATATTTCAAATCTCACGACGCTGATGCACTGGTATTCTCACGTCCGGTCACAATTTATATCGGCTGAATTTCCTGAAGCTCTTCTGAAAGGCCTGAAAGATAAACTTGATTCGGCTATTGCTGAACGGATGATAAGATTGAAGGAATTTTGTGAAAAAAATGAAGAAATCGGTGCCGCAATAAAAAAATGGTCTGAGTTTGAAAACTGCTTTAAATCAAGCGTAGGCACAGAAGATAGTGTTCCTTTTCGTGATAATTTTCTTGAAATAATCGCTTCAGACATTATGGAATATGGGAAGGATTATTTGACGATAATAAAATATCTGAAAGACGAAGAGAGCAATAAAGGAACAAAGTGGCTTCAGGGAATAGTTGATGCCAAAACATCCGAAGCGACAAGAATTCTGGTTTCCGGTTTGTAGTTTCTGGTTTTATTAATCATCGCCTTACTTGTTTTTGTTAAAAACTTATTTTATCTTCGATGTACGATGTACGATCTTCTATTTACGGATTTTAAATTCTGTTTATAATTGAAGCCATATACCCCGCCCCAAACCCGTTATCAATATTCACGACAGCGACATTTGAACTGCAACTGTTAAGCATTGCAAAAAGCGCTGTCAGCCCGCCAAAACTGACTCCATAGCCTATACTCGTGGGAACGGCAATCACAGGTCGGCTTACCATCCCTGCCACAACACTCGGAAGCGCACCCTCCATACCGGCGACAACAATTAGAACGGAAGCGTCGTCGATCATTTTCCTGTGATCAAACAGCCTGTGAATACCCGCAACTCCAACATCAAAAACGGAATCGACTTCGTTTCCCATCGCCTGTGCCGTGATATATGCCTCCTTTGCAACGGGAATATCAGATGTGCCGGCTGAAAGCACAAGTATCTTTCCACGTCCTTTGATGAGAATATCTTTCTTCTTCCTGACGATCATCCTTGCATCATTGTAATACACAGCCTCGGGAAATCCTGAAAGCACCTCTTCGGCTTTTGCTTCATCAACTCGTGTAACAAGAATGATCTCCTCTTGTACTGCCATTTTCCCCATTATCCCTGCAATCTGCCCAGCGGTTTTACCCTCGCCGAATATGACTTCCGGAAACCCTTTCCGGAGCGAACGGTTATGATCTATGTGGGCATAATCGATATCCTCGATATGCATATGCGTGAGTGTATTTAAGGCATCTTCAACGGAAGCTCTGCCAGTTGAAACACTTTTAAGAATATTTTCAAGGTATCCTTTATCCATGATATTTGAGATCCTGTTCAACGATTTTTCCGGGCTTTTAAGCCGCTACTTTTTAAAAAACTGGTCCAGTGTCCTATATTTTTTAATCTATTCCCATTCAATGGTTGCCGGAGGTTTAGAGCTTATATCATAGACAACCCTGTTTACACCTTCTACTTCATTGATAATTCTGTTCGATATCTTTCCCAGCAGCGAATGAGGCAATTTCGCCCAGTCGGCGGTCATCGCATCTTTGCTCGTAACCGCCCTTATCGCAACAATATTTTCATAGGTGCGCTGATCGCCCATTATTCCCACGCTCTTTAGAGGAAGCAGAATCGAAAAAGACTGCCACAGTTTCCTGTAGAGGCCTGCATTTTTAATTTCTGTAATCAGAATGTCGTCAACCTCCCGGAGGATGGAAAGCCTTCGTTTTGTGATTTCTCCGATTATTCTTATGGCAAGGCCCGGTCCAGGGAAAGGCTGCCTCCATATCATCTCGTCATGCAGCCCGATTGCTTTGCCGAGGCGGCGCACTTCATCCTTGAACAGGTATTTTAAGGGTTCGACCAGTTTCAGTTTCATCTTTTTGGGAAGACCGCCTACATTATGATGGGATTTTATCACGGCAGTGGGACCGCCAAAGGCCGATCTCGATTCGATTACATCAGGATAAAGAGTGCCCTGTGCCAGGAATTTTACACCCTTTATCTTTTGTGCTTCAGATTCAAAAACATCCATGAATATTTTCCCGATTATCTTGCGCTTCTTCTCTGGATCGGCTACTCCGGCAAGCTCTTTTAAAAACCTGTTTCCGGCATTGACGAACCTGATATTGATATTGAGGTTCCGAGTAAGAGTCTTTTTAAGCTTTTCCATTTCGTTTTTTCTGAGCAGGCCGTTGTCGACAAAAATACAGGTGAGACGCCTTCCTATGGCTTTATGAATCAGCATTGCGGTTACAGACGAATCGACTCCTCCACTCAGTCCTAAAATTACCTTTTTATCACCGACCGTTTCCCTGATTTCATTTATCGCTTTTTTTGCAAATGATTTCATCGTCCATGAGTGACTACATCCGCATATATCAAAAAGAAAATTCTTAAGCATTTTCTTTCCCATCGGAGTATGCTCCACTTCGGGATGAAACTGCAGTCCGTAAAGTTTTTTGCTGCCGTTGACAATGGCGGCTATTTCGGTGTTTTCTGTTGAAGCGGTGACGGTAAAGCCTTCCGGTAATTTATTTATGGAATCGCCATGGCTCATCCAGCATTTGGTTGCTCTGCCGGTATCTTTGAGAACGTGTTCCTGCCTTTTTATGCGAAGCTCTGCAAAACCGTATTCCCGTTTTCCGGCTCTTTCAACACTTCCTCCAAGTGAATGCACCATGAATTGCATTCCATAGCAGATTCCGAGGATCGGAATTCCAAGATTAAATATCTCTTTATCTATCTTGGGGCTGTTTTTTTCATAAATACTTGACGGTCCGCCGGATAATATTATTCCTTCAGGTGAAAGATTTCTTATTTCAACAGCATTAATTGTAGGAGGCTCGATCATGCAATAAACGCGGTTTTCACGTACCCGTCTTGCTATAAGCTGATTATACTGGGATCCAAAGTCTATTATCAGTATCATGTAAATCCTTTAATATTAAATTATAAAATTAATTTGTCTGATATTGAAGAATATGTTAGACACGGCACAAAATGTCAACTTTATTTTATAACAAAATAATAATTCAGATTTATGAAATCCAAACACCTCACGAAGCGGAAGAGATTATAGAAGCCGGAGTCGATCACATCGGGAGTGTTCTGACTCTGGAAGGAACTTTGAAGCAGCCACTGCTTAAAAAAACAATCGATGTTGTGAGAGGATCGACTTCAAAAAGTTCTCTGATACCTCTTTTTTCAGATATCGACTCCATTTTACATGCCCTGGATTTTTATAAACCGGATATTGTGCATTTTTGTGAGGATCTATATAGATATAAAGACAGCCGCTTTGATTTGAATTTCCTGATTGATTTGCAGGAGAATGTTAAAAAAAGATTTCCCGAGATACTCATAATGAGATCAATTCCGATTCCACAGCCCGGAATTGCTGAACTTATTTCTTCAATTGAACTTGCAAAAGCATTTGAACATGTAAGCGATTTTTTTCTGACAGATACGTTTATATTGAACAATTCAGGCCCGATTCCGGATGATCAGCCGGTAAACGGATTCGTCGGAATCACAGGTCTCACATGCAATTGGGATATTGCAAGAAAACTTGTTGATTCGACCGATATACCTGTGATACTTGCAGGCGGACTTTCACCGGATAATGTTTTTGACGGGATTATAAAGGTAAAGCCTGCAGGAGTCGACAGTTGCACGCATACAAATGCCCGTGATATGAAGGGCAACCCTGTCAGATTTAAAAAAAACATGGCCAGGGTGAAACGGTTCGTTGAAGAATCTAATAGAGCGCAAACAAAAACGGGTGATACAAACAGTCAGGGAGGAAAGCAGGCAGATGTACGAAAGCGGTAATCTGAAAAAGGGACTTAAAATAGAGATAGATGGCGATCCATACGTTATAATTCAGTTTGATTTTGTGAAACCTGGAAAAGGGCAGGCACTGTACAAGTGCAAGCTAAAGAATATGGTGACAGGCGCTCAATTTGAAAGAACATTCAGGTCTGGTGATAAATTTAACGAGGCCAATCTTGAAGAGCACCAGATGGAATATTTATATTCGGACAGGAACGGTTACTGCTTTATGAATACATCTTCCTACGTGCAGGAATTTCTTATGGGTGACCAGGTTGGAGATGCAAAAAATTTTTTAAAGGAAAATACCGTATGCAATGTTCTTTTTTTTGGAGAAAAAGCTATTGGCCTTTCTCTTCCCAATTTTGTCAATCTCAAGATAATTAAAGCGGACCCATGGGCAAAAGGAGATACGGCTGCAGGCAGCACCAAACCGGCAACTCTTGAAACAGGATATGTTGTTCAGGTACCCCCTTTTGTTGAAGAAGGCGAACTTGTGCGGATTGATACAAGAACCTGGCAATATGTTGAACGTGTTAAGAAATAATGGACTCGGAAAACAAATAGTGATGGTTATTTTGTTTCGAGTGTTTCTACAATGATGGTATGAATCGATTTTTTGCCTGATGACCGGATGGTAAATCTTATATTATCAAACAATAACGACTCGCCTTTTCTTGGAATTTTACCTAGTTGTTTGAGCAGGAAACCGCCTATGGTTTCATAATCCTCCTTGGGAATGCTTAAATTCATTATTTCATTTGCATGCTCTATTTCCATCCTGGCATTTACAAGAAACCTGTTTTCACCCAGTCTGACAAACTGCTTTGTGTCATCGTCATACTCATCGTTGATCTCACCAAGAACTTCCTCAAGGATATCCTCTATAGTTATGATTCCGACTGTGCCACCATACTCATCGAGAGCTATTGCAATGGAATTTTTTGTTTTCTGAAGCATTACCAGAAGGTCATGGGCTTTTTTTGATTCCGGAACAAAAGGGACTTCACGTATAAACGGACCGATAGGGGCATTTTCATCGGTAATATGAATCAGATCGAAAGGATTGATGATTCCAACCAGGTTGTCAATTCTGCCCTTATATACGGGAAGTCTTGAATAATCTGTGCTGTTAAAAGTTTTTATAGCCTTTCCGACGGTTGATTTGTATGAAATTGCGGTTACATCAACAAGAGGAACCATGACATCCGAAACATTCGATTCAAAAAGCTGGAAAACCCTGCGTATAAGGTTTTTCTCTCCTGTTTCAAGATCACTTCCATCTCCATCGATTGAAAGGGCAAGCTCCAACTCTTTCTTTGAAATATAGAAATTCCGTTTAAGAGTCTCTTTTCCGATCAGTTTGTAAAATGCCCTGCTGCTCCAAAAAACAAGATATGTTACCGGCAAAATAATTATGGAAACATATATAAAAAGAGATGCGATTTTAAGGGCTATCTCGTCTGCTTTCTGCTGAAAAATAGTTCTGGGCAGGATCTCCCCAAATATCAGCAGAACCGGAGTTATAATAAGAATTGTAAACAGTTCGCTGTTATGCCGGAATACTTTATGCCGGAATACTCCATTAAGCCATACCGCCGCAAATATGGATGCAATGATTACAAACATATTCGTGCCGGTACTTGTTGTCGCAAGTGACCATTCGGGTTTTTCGATGAGTTTTAAGAAACGTGCAGCCCCCTTATGCCCCCGCTTTGCAGCCTGTTTCAGTTTTATCCTGTTGGAAGAGAGAATCACCATCTCGGATCCCGAAAAGAATCCCTGAAATAAAATACATGAAGCTATAACAATAATATAAATAAAGGTATTCACTTTAATTCCCTGTCATATTCATCATAAATTTCTCCGAACAACTCACCGAGAAGATCGTCCATTGTTAAAAGACCTGTAACTCTTCCCTGTTTATTTATGCATATAGCGATATGTATCCGTTTTTTCTTTAAAATATGAAACAGATCATCTGTCTTGATATTTTCATTAACAAAAAAAGGCTTTCGATAAATTTTCAGAATTGATTTTTCATCTTCTCCTGATTTAGCAGTGTTGATTTTTAAGAGATCTTTTGCATAAAGAATTCCGACTATGTTGTCGAAACGGTTTTTGTAAACGGGTATTCTTAAAAACCGGCTTTCCTGTACTGCTTTTACTGCCCTTTCAACGGTCATATCTTCGGACAGGGAAAATATTTCATTTAAAGGCGTCATAATTTCAAAAGCCTGAGTATCGCTGAATTCAAAAACATTATGTATAAGATCCCGTTCAGCCCTGTTAATTTCTCCGCTTTCATGACTTTGATCAACCAGAGCTCTGAATTCATCTTCCATTATGGTAGTTGAAACATGTTGTTTTTCAAATCCTGCTAATTTTGCAAGTGTTACCGAGATGTTGTATAATATTAATCGTACTGGAAAAATCAATTTTGAGAAAAAATAAAGGGGACCGCAAATAAAAGGCGCGACTCTTTCATTATAAGTCATGGCCAGTGTTTTTGGTACAACTTCTGCAAAGATGAGTGTTAAAGGTGTCATCACCGCCATGGCAATCCATTCGCCATAATCTTTATTAAATGAGACAAAGAGTGAAGCAGCAATGACAGAAGATGCTATATTGACCATATCGTTTCCGATAAGAATTGTTACAATAAGCTTTCTCGGTCGTGATAAGAGTTTATTTATTAATAACCCTTTGTTATTGTTTTTCCTCTTAATCCGTTCACGTTGAATCTGAGATAAAGAAAAAAGGGCGGTCTCAGAACCGGAAAAAAATCCTGAAAATATGAGCAGAATAAGAAGTATCCCTGCGTATGGCAATATTAAATCCAAGATGGTTCCTTATAAAAGGTGGTTGAAAGAAGATAATAAAACTATTATATAGGCATTATTGCTTAATATTGCAAGATTTACAGAACATTTTTATTAAAAATATGTTAAGCGATGACCTATGAAAAACAAATTATTATGGAAACTATAAGCCATGGGTAAACTTTTCGGAACAGACGGAATCAGGGGTGTTGCAAATGAGTATCCAATGACATCTGAAATGGCTGTCAAAATCGGAAAATCAGTTGCATATGCATTTAATAAGGAAGAAGCATCCACCCCGTTATTTATTATAGGAAAAGATACGCGCCAATCAGGTAATATGCTTGAATATGCTTTAGCATCAGGTATTTGTTCTACAGGTGCTAATGTTTTGCTTGCAGGTATTCTGCCGACTCCAGGGATAGCTTATTTGACCAGGACGTTAAAGGCAAATGCCGGCATAGTAGTGTCTGCTTCACACAACCCATTTTTTGACAATGGAATAAAGTTGTTTGATAAAAATGGCTATAAGCTTACAGACGAAGCAGAAGATGAAATAGAAGACCTGTTGTTAAATAACAGTATGTTATTAGAAAGTAAGCCTGGAAATAATATTGGCGCCGTCTCAGTATTAGATGATTCCGCGAAAAGGTACTCTGATTTTTTAAAAAGCTCGCTTACTGAAGGATTTACCTTAAATGGATTAAAGATAGTAATGGATTGTTCAAACGGTGCTACGTATAAAATTGCTCCGGAATTGTTATCTGATCTTGGAGCAGATGATATAGATATCTTATATAACAGACCGGATGGAAAGAATATTAATGAAAATTGCGGTTCTGAACATCCCGAATCTCTGATAAATAAAGTATTGGAAAATAAAGCTGACATTGGAATTGCTTTTGATGGCGACGGAGACAGGCTTATTGTAGTGGATGAGACCGGAAAAATTCTATCTGGAGATAAAATGCTTGCAATAAGTGCAATTATAATGAAGAAAAATAAACAGTTAACAAATAACCATGTTATCAGTACGGTCATGAGCAACATGGGATTGGTATCATTATTCAAAGAGAAAGGCATTAATCACACCATGACTCAGGTCGGAGATAGATATGTAATGCAGGAAATGATAAAAACGGGATCTGTCCTTGGCGGAGAAGATTCCGGACATATCATTTTCTCAAATTTCCAGACAACCGGAGATGGAATGCTGACCGCATTAAAGTTGATCCAATTCATGAAGGAAGAATCAAAACCACTTTCAGAACTCAATAAAATCATGACAGTGTATCCGCAGATGTTAATAAATATCTATGTTTCACATAAACCCGAAATAGATAGCGTCCCTGAAATTGCGGATTCAGTCAAGCATGTTGAAAATATTCTGAAAGAGAAGGGGAGGGTGCTTGTGCGATATTCGGGGACTCAATCAATTTGCAGAGTTATGGTTGAAGGACCTGATATGAAAGAGATAGAAAAACTTTGTCAACTGATAGCAGACAAAGTAAGGCAAACTATAGGAGAGGATTCAAGGGGCCAAGGATTCAAGTATTCGAGTGAACTTCTTTAAAAACTATAAATGATCCGGGTGGTTGGAATCGGTTTTTATATTTAGTTTACGTTCAAAAGATAAAGAGCTACTAACTATTAAAAGCGGTTAGTAGCTCTTGTGAATTATCAGATCTTATTATGCAAATAATCTATTTTCTGTTTCCTAATATTCTAAGTAACATTAAGAAAAGATTGATAAAATCAAGATATAAAGTAAGAGCGCCTAAAATTGTACCTTTTTTTATTACGCTTGAATCAAGGCCTTCGGGTTGATCGATTGCCATATGTTTCAGTTTCTGCGTGTCATATGCCGTTAAACCAACAAATACAATCACGCCAATGTAACTGATTATCATATCCATTGCAGAGCTTCGAATAAAAATGTTTACAACGGAAGCGATAATAATCCCAATCAAACCCATGGTCATGAAACCACCAACGGAAGTAAGATCGCGCTTTGTCGTCATTCCATAAATGCTGCAGGAGATAAAAGTTGCAGAACAAATGAAGAAAGTTGTAGTGATAGATGAACTCGTATAAACTAGAAATATTGAAGATAATGTCGCTCCGTTTAAGGCAGCAAAAAGGATGAAAAGAGAAGTTGCGGTTGAAGCTGTAATTTTCCCAATTCTTGCACTTATAAAGAAAACAAGTGCTAATTCGCCGATAATTAGACCAAAAAATACAAGTTTATTCCCAAAAATTAAATTCTGGATTGAAATATCAGTTGAAACATAATAAGCAATTAAACCTGTAATTGCCAGACCGATGCCCATCCAATTGTAAACACTGCGAATAAATTCATTTGTAATTGACTGGACCTTTGTACTATTGACTGGATATGATTGCATTTAAACCTCCTTTGAACCGAAGCAGCGAGCGCATTCCCCGTCCGCTCTGCGGCGGGGTTAGCGAGCGAATTAAAAACGGATAATATTCCTTACGGTCGAAGTTTCCCGTCCGCTCTATGGCGGGAAGCTTCAATTATTGAATAGATTATAAACCATAATAACTATTTTTCAAGAGGATTTTTATGAAATCTGAACAAATTTTCGTTGAGCTCAAAAATCTATCAGAAAAATTAAATATCACATTAAGTGAACAAAATTTTCGAAAGACTGGAATAAAGGTCAGAAGTGGTTTTTGTATAGTTAAAGGGAAAAATTATTTTATTTTTGATAAAGATCTTTCAATTCATAAAAAAAACGACTTGATAGCTGAATATTTGAGCACCCTTGATTATGAAAATATTTACATAGTCCCGGCAGTTCGCGATTTTATTAATATGAACAAAAATAGCAAAAAGGGGATAGTTGTGCTTTCAGAGATTGAAAAGGCTCCAAACACCATTTAGTTGACATAATATTCATTATCAGACGTTGTATAAAAGGGTTGGTTTCGGGGGTTTCCGGTTTTAATATCAAAATTTGTCGTCTAAATATAAAAATACAGGCTTAACATATGGAAAATAAAATATATTCTATAACTGAACTGACAGGTGAAATTAAAAGATTACTTGAAGATCATTATCCTTTTGTTTGGGTATATGGAGAAATTTCCAACTTGAACATCCCCGCTTCAGGACATCTCTATTTTACATTGAAGGATATGAATTCACGTATCAATTCTATTATTTTTAAAGGTCAACTCAGGAATTTCAGATTTACTCCTGAAAATGGAATGTCTGTTATCGGTTTTGGCAGGTTAAGTCTTTATGAATCAAGAGGAACTTATCAAATTATATTTGAATATTTAGAGCCGAAAGGAATCGGTTCGTTGCAACTGGCGTTTGAACAGCTTAAGTCAAAACTATCCGATGAAGGCATCTTTGACGAAATACACAAAAAAAAGCTCCCTTTCCTTCCGGATACAATATCAATCATTACATCAACTACCGGATCTGTACTATTTGATATTCTTAATGTTATAAATAGGCGATTTCAGAATGTTCATATTCAGATAATACCCGTGAAAGTCCAGGGAGAATCATCTGAAGAAGATATTGTTGATGCAATTAAGATAGTTAACGATCATGGCAGCGCCGACGTTGCAATAATTGCTCGTGGTGGCGGTTCCATCGAGGAAATGCAGTCTTTTAATTCGGAGTCTGTTGCAAGGGCAATCTTTGAATCAAAAATTCCGATTATATCTGCCATAGGGCATGAAACTGATTTTACGATTGCTGATTTTGTTGCAGATTACAGAGCCCCAACACCATCGGTGGCCGCAGAAATTGTTGTTCCACTAAAAAATGATCTTTTAATAAACATAAATAAATTAACTGCATTATTAAAATCAAATTATATCAGATATATTAAAGAATATCGAATATTTATTAATAACCATCTGAAGCGGCTCAAAGATCCAAAAAGAAAAGTTCAGGATTTATTAATCAGAAATGACGATCTTAATAACCGTATTTTAAGAGCATTAATGATGTTGATAAAACAACACAGGAGTTATATATTCTGGAGACATGATAAGTTGTTATCATACAGTCCTGTTAAATATGTTTCAGATAATAAAGGCAATAATAATATGATATTGTTAAATATAATTAAGTTATTCAATGCAATAATAAGCAGAAAAAGATTCATGCTGCATGAACATTTGTCAAAATTATCAGCGTTAAATCCGGTCGCTATACTTCAGCGTGGCTACAGCATCACAAGGACTATACCTGATAAACAGATTATAACAGATTCAAAAAATGTTAATATTGATCAAAGGCTTGAAGTAATAGTTTCAAAAGGATCTATAATATGCCGTGTTGAAAGGATATAATTAAATGGCAAAGCTTACCTTTGAAATTGCGATGAAACAACTCGAAAATATTGTCCATGACCTTGAATCAGGAAATCTTTCTCTGGACGATTCTATTAAAAAATTTGAAGAAGGCATAAAGCTTTCAAACTATTGTTCAACCAAGCTTGATGAAACAGAAAAAAGAATTACAATTCTAATGAAAGATCAGGATGGGATAATCACAGAAAAACCTTTTGCTCCCGAAAAGGATAAAGAATGATCCATCAACAGTTTATTTTCGATCTGGACTCATACCTTGAGTCGAAAAACAATCTGATAAATAACGAGCTTGAGAAAATTATCGATGCCCAAAGTTCAAATCTCATATCAAAGGCAGTCAGATATTCTCTTATGTCAGGAGGTAAAAGATTAAGACCTGTTCTATGCATTGCAGCTGCCGAAGCAGTTGGTGGCGAAGAAAAATGTGTTATTCCGGCAGCCTGTGCCATCGAAATGATACATACATACTCTTTAATACACGATGATCTTCCTGCAATAGATAACGATTCTTTAAGAAGAGGTAAACAAACCTGCCACATTGCTTTTGACGAAGCTACAGCTATTCTGGCCGGAGATGCCCTGCTTACCCTATCCTTCCAGGTACTTTCATCGACAGATTTAAACGATCACGATGCAGGCACATGGTTAAGAGTTATAAGTTTAATTGCAATCGCTGCAGGATATAAAGGGATGATCGAAGGACAAATGAGAGATATTTCTCACGAAAACAGGCAGATATCAATAGAAAAACTTGAAGTAATGCATTCCTTGAAAACCGGAGCACTCATTGAGGCATCGGTAAAATCAGGCGCTATACTCGGGAATGGGAGTCCGGAACAGATAGAACAGCTTCAGACATACGCGAAGAATATAGGCCTTGCTTTTCAGATTACAGATGATCTTCTTAATGTCACAGGAGATCCATCAGTTACAGGAAAAGAGGTTGGAACAGATAAGGCGCGAAATAAATGCACCTACCCTGCCCTTCTTGGAATTTCCGAATCAGAAGCGTATGCAAAAAAACTTGTAAATAATGCCTTGAATGCTATTGAATTATTTGATAATAAATCCGACCCGCTCAGGGCAATCGCAATGTATATTATTGAAAGAAAACGATAGATATTAAGATAAAGGACTGCAACATTTGAGCATAATTGATAAAATTAATTTTCCTGAAGACTTGAAAAAAATTCCCCGCTCATCCCTTCCGCAACTTGCTTCAGAACTGCGTAAAATGATTGTAGATGTGGTATCTAAAAATGGAGGGCATCTTGCTTCCAGTCTTGGTGCGGTTGAGCTTGCGATAGCGATTCATTATGTTTTTGACACACCTAAAGACAAGATTATCTGGGATGTAGGGCATCAGGCTTATGCTCACAAAATAATTACAGGAAGGCGGGAGCAGTTTCACTCTCTCCGTAAACATGAAGGCATTTGCGGGTTTACCCGTATGTGCGAAAGCCCGTATGATTCATTTTCAACCGGACACAGCGGCACTTCAATATCTGCAGGCCTTGGAATGGCCTGTGCCAAGCAATTAAAAAATGAGAACTCAAAAGTCATTGCTGTAATCGGGGATGGTTCTTTAACCTCCGGTCTTGCATATGAAGGTTTAAACCAAGCCGGTGACACCCATAAAGACAAAGACATCATTGTTATACTAAATGACAATGATATGTCTATTGCTCATAATGTCGGTGCATTATCATCATTTTTGAGCAGAAAATTTTCAGCAAAATATTTACAGGATCTCAGAAAAGAATTTGGTGAATTTCTGAAATCTCTTCCGAAAATCGGGGATGATGTTTATAAATTCGCAAAACGTTCTGAAGAATCTTTTAAGGCCTTTGTGACTCCGGGCATGCTTTTTGAGGCCTTTAATTTTGAATACTTTGGACCGATAAATGGCCACAACCTGAATCATCTTATAGATATTCTCAATAATATCAAGTATCTTAAAGAACCTACACTCCTCCATGTAATAACGAAAAAAGGGAAAGGATATCTCCCCGCCGAAAAAAACCCTGTATATTTTCATGGTGTCGGATGTTTTGAAGTCGAAACCGGCAACGGTATAGATAAACGAGATAATATACCGACCTACACTGAAGTTTTCGGCGAAACGATGGTTAAACTTGCCGGGGAAGATAAAAAAATTATTGCTGTAACTGCTGCTATGCCGGAAGGAACAGGGCTTACAAAGTTTCAGGCAACGTTTCCCGATCGTTTTTTTGATGTCGGAATTGCCGAGCAGCATGGAGTTACTTTTGCCGCAGGTCTCGCAACCGAAGGATTCAAACCGGTTGTAGCAATATATTCAACTTTTCTGCAAAGAGCATATGACCAGATATTACACGATGTCTGCATCGAATCCCTCCCTGTTATTTTTGCCATAGACCGCGGAGGTATCGTTGGTGAAGATGGCGCTACTCATAACGGATTGTTTGATCTCTCCTATATGAGAAGTCTTCCCAATATGGTAGTTATGGCGCCAAAGGACGAAAATGAGCTGCGCCGCATGATAGTAACCGCATTATCTCATAACGGCCCTATTGCTTTTCGTTATCCGCGAGGAAGGGCGATTGGCGTTCCTTTGGATGAGAATATTACACCATTGCCGATAGGGAAATGGGAAATCCTGAATAAAGGAAAAGATATTCTGATTTTATCTGTAGGGAGATCTGTTTATGAGGCATCAAAAGCGCATAAAATACTGGCGTCAGATTATGGAATATACTCAACTGTAGTAAACTGCCGTTTTATAAAGCCGATTGATCTTGAATTAATCACTTCTCTTGTCGGGGAAATTCCACGCATCATAACAGTAGAAGAAAATGTCCTTCAGGGAGGATTCGGGAGCGCCGTGCTTGAATGTCTTAATGATCACGATATATCAGGTTTTAAGCTGGAACGACTCGGCATACCCGATCTTTTTGTTGAACATGGACCTCAAAAGCTCCTCAGAACCAAATATAAAATAGATTCCATTGCTATAGTCAATTCAGCGTTAAAGATCATGGGATATTCGCCCCCCATTTCTCCCGATCATATGGGATCCTGATGTCAGAAAAGAAGAAACGGCTCGATATTAAACTCTTTGAATGCGGAATGGCGCAAAGCAGAGAAAGAGCAAAAAGCCTTATAATGGCAGGCAAGATTACGGTAAACGACAGAATTAGGGACAAGCCCGGCATACTGGTTTCTGATGATGATGCCATCTCTCTTAAGGAAAAAGAGATTCCATTCGTCAGCAGGGGCGGAATCAAGCTTGAATCAGCTTTAAAGTCATTTAATATTGAAATCAATGATTCAGTCTGCCTGGATGTTGGAGCATCAACGGGCGGCTTTACTGATTGCCTGCTCAAACATGGAGCAAAGCAGGTTATTGCAGTTGATGTCGGTTACGGGCAAATGGCATGGAACCTCAGAAAAGATCCCAGGGTTGTTACTATTGAACGCACCAATATAAGGTATCTGCCTTATGAAGCAGTCTCCATGACCGTTGACCTTGTAACAGTTGATGTTTCATTTATTTCCCTGAAAATAGTTATCCCGGCCGTACTAAAGTTTGTGAAAGCAAATGGATCCATCATTGCCCTTATTAAACCGCAGTTTGAGGTTGGAAAAGGCAGAGTCGGTAAGGGAGGAGTTGTAAGGGAATCTCTCATGCATGATGAAGTAATAAAGAATTTATCGGCTTTTTTTATCGAAACAGGTTTAATAATAGAAGGTCTTATCCCTTCTCCTGTTTATGGACCGAAGGGCAACAAGGAGTTTTTAATTTATTTGAAATTTCCTGGCGTATAGTATTCGCAATATAAGGATTTTCAGCTTGATTTTGTTTAAACAAAACTATATGCGTAAAAAGCTAATATTCATCAGCACATCCGATCAAAATACTTTATAAGGAGACCTTTGAAAAGGGTGTCATGCAATGGTCTAATAGAGAGGAGCTTAAATGAGTGAAAGGTTAAATAAATTAAGAAATATTGCTCTTGTTGGTCACGGTAGTTCCGGGAAAACGTCTCTGTCTGAAATAATGCTGTTTAAAACCGGTGCGATAAAGCGTCTTGGGCGAGTTGAAGATGGAAATACTGCCATGGATTTTGAACCGGAAGAATTAAAGCGGTTAATAAGCATCAGCAGCGGGTTTTACCAGCTTAACTGGAAAAAGCATGTTATTTCCCTTATTGATACGCCTGGGGATCAGAATTTTTTTACCGATACGATAAACTGTATGCAGGCCGCCGATGGGGCTATAGTTGTAATTGATGCCGTTGACGGCATAAAAGTTCAAACCGAAATGGCATGGGACTATGCAAAAGAATTCGGCCTTCCATGCGCCATATTCATTAATAAGTTGGACAGGGAACGATCGGATTTTGCTCGTACATTACAAGATGCGGTAAATATTTTTGATCCCAAACCAATTAAAATTCAACTGCCGATAGGATCTGAAAACAATTTCAGGGGGGTCGTGGATCTTATTACCATGAAGGCGCATATTTACGGTCCTGACGGTAAAGTCACAATAGGCGATATCCCGGAAGATATGATTGAACTGGCTAACAGTGAAAGAGAAGCTCTTATAGAAAATGTTGCTGAAGCAGATGATAATCTTATCGAAAGATATCTTGAGGGAGAAACGCTTTCCGATGATGAAATAAAATCGGCTTTAAGAAAAGGCACGATATCCAGAGCATTCATCCCCGTTATTTGTGGTTCGGCAATTAAAGATATAAGTATCGATCTTTTATTGGACCTGATCATAAATTGCATGCCTGCTCCGAACGAAAGAACGCTCAAAAAAGGTGTCAACCCGAATAACGGCGAAACAATCGAGCGGACCCCCGATCCTGATGCTCCGTTTTCCGCCCTTGTGTTCAAAACAGTTGCCGATCCATACGCCGGGCGCCTCTCAATAATGAAAATTGTTTCCGGCTCACTCGGAGAAAGCGGTAATTTTTACAATACAAACAAAGAATCAAAAGAGCGTTATAACCAGCTTCTCATGTTAGCCGGCAAGGAACAAAAACCGATTACCGAAGCAGGCGCTGGAGAAATTGTCGCTGTTGCCAAACTTAAGGAAACCACGACCGGAGATACATTGTGTGATGAAAACAATAAAATTAAATTCGAAAGCATAAAACCGCTGCCCACACTCATATCTTTTGCGGTAGGATCAAAAGTTAAAGGTGAGGAAGATAAAATATTCCTCTCCCTTTCAAAGCTGCTGGAAGAAGACAGCGCTTTGAAAATCGAAAGAAACGCTGAGACCAAGGAAATACTCCTCTCAGGAAGAGGCCAGGTTCATATAGAGGTTGTGGTTGAGAAGGTAAAAAGAAAATTCAATGTCGATGCCCAGCTTAACACTCCCAAGGTCCCATACAGGGAGACAATTAAGAAAAAAGTCAGGGTTCAGGGAAGGCATAAAAAGCAGTCCGGCGGACATGGTCAGTTTGGTGATTGCTGGATCCAGATGGAGCCTTTGCCGAAGGGAAGCGGGTTTGAATTTGTCGATGCTATTGTCGGTGGATCTATTCCGCGGCAATATATTCCGGCTGTTGAAAAAGGCATTATTGAATCAAGCCAGAAAGGTGTTCTTGCCGGATTTACGTGTGTCGATTTCAGAGTGACTCTTGATGACGGCTCTTTTCATGCTGTTGATTCATCTGAAATGGCTTTTAAGGTTGCCGGATCAATTGCCTTTAAAAAAGCCGTTCAGGAAGCAAAACCTGTGCTTCTTGAGCCGATAATGAAAGTCTCAATTACTACCCCTGATGAATACATGGGCGATATAATGGGAAACCTGAACAGCAGGCGTGGCAGAGTTCTTGGAATGGACACCGCCGGTAAAAATCAGGTAATTCTGGCAAATGTTCCGATGTCTGAATTTCTGACATATGAACCGGATTTAAGATCAATGACAGGTGGCCGGGGAATTTACACCATGGAATTTTCGCATTATGATGAAGTGCCCGCCCAACTCGCAGAAAAGATTATCGAAGAGGCTAATAAAGACAAAGAATAACAGACGCCGTCAGACTTATACCGGAATTATAAAAGAGAAAGTGGACCCTTTCCCGGGTTCACTTTCCACCCAGATTTTACCGTTATGATAATCAACAATTCGCTTCGTTATGGTCAATCCTAAACCTGTTCCTCGCGGGCGTCCCAATTTCGTATCAATCACCTGCTTGAATTTTTCAAATATCATATCCTGATTTTCGCGGCTGATCCCTATGCCGTTATCCGAAACATCAATCCTGAGGTGTTTATTTTCACGGCTTAGTTTTATATTAATATTCCCATCTTTATTGTCGCAAAATTTTACAGCGTTTGAAACAAGATTAAACATTACCTGTATGAGCCTGTCCCTGTCGCCTGATACAAGAGGCACAGAAGCCGGTAAATCCAGATTTACTCGTATATTTTTTTCATAAATAAGCTGGCTTGTGGCATTAACGGCTTCATTGACTATATCTTTCAAATCAATACGGGAAATCTGCCATTCCATCCTGCCCGATTCCATTTTCTGATAATCCAGAATCTGGCTGATAAGACGGGTTAACCTTTTACTTTCATTGATTATTATCCCGGTAAAATTGCTGTGCTGTTCAGGGCTTATATCCGGAGTCTCATGAAGTATTTCAGCAAGAGATCTGACCGAAGTAAGAGGCGTTCTTAATTCATGCGTAACAGTTGAAATAAATTCATCCTTAAGCTGGTCAAGCTCCTTGAGTCTTTCATTTGCAGCCTTTAAATCTGAGGTTGCTTTCTCAAGCTCCCTTGAATAAGCGATGACCTGTCTCGTTTCATCCAGAATATCCATCACTTCATCGATGCCGATAGGTTCTTCCTTGACTACGGAATCGACCATGACGCGCGCTGAAGCCGATCCTATGGCTCCGGCAAGCAGTCTTTCGACATAACTCACAAGTCCGGCATCCGCCGTTAAAGCGGCTTTCCAGTCGATGTTGCGTTTTTCTGCATATGAGGAAAGAGCTTCGTCGGCCCTGTGCTGCCCGAGAAACCTGCTCAAAAGAGACCGCAGGTCGGGAACCGATGCTGTCCTCCTCCATATCGGAGATTCATCCGTTTCGCCTGAATGTCTGAATACATCCACGAAAAGGGCGGCCTGGCTGTGTTCAATGGCAGTCGGGCGGCTGTACAAAGATACTCCCGTGTAAGCGCCTATATTGGCAAGCATGCTCCAGAACAACGAATGAGCTATGTGATCGAAATTCTGCAGCCCGAAAAGCTGGAAGGGTTTTAAAAACTCTATTCCGAAAGGACCCTCTGTTACAAAACTCTGGGGAAGAAAACCGGCCTGAACAAGGGACGGAAAAACAAGCGTGTATGCCCATACCAGAATACCCGCAAGCAATCCGCATAAAGCCCCTGCCCTTGTCCCTCTCTTCCAGAAAATACCTCCGAGGATGGAAGGCGCAAATTGCGCGACTGCGGCGAACGATACAAGACCTATCGATACCAGGGCATAAAATTCACCGATGAACCGGAAGTACATATAGCTGAAAAGCAGTACCAGGACTATGCTCCCCCTGCGTATTGAAAGCAGAATGGTGCTTAAATCGGCTTGTTTTGATATCTGGAAAAACTGCACCCGTATGAGAACCGGCATGACAAGATCATTGCATATCATGGTTGAGAGTGCGATTGTTTCAACAATTACCATTCCTGTGGCTGCGGACAGACCGCCGATAAAAACGAGAAGAGCCAGACCTTCCTTATGTTCGACCATGGGAAGGGTTAGAACAAAGGTATCGGCGTCCACTTTCCCGATTCCGAAATGAAGAACTCCTCCAAGCGCAATCGGCATAACAAAAATGTTTATAGCAAGCAGATACAGAGGGAAAAGCCATATGGCCTTGCTTAAATGCTCTTCGTTTACATTTTCAACAACGGCCACCTGAAATTGTCGCGGAAGGAACATTATAGCCATCATTGACAGGAATATATATATGCTCCAGTCGGCATATGCTCCGGAGCTTTCTCCCAATGTAAAAATATTTCTCAATTCGGGAACAGCTTCGGCTTTTCTGAAAACATCTCCGAAACCATCATATACACCGTAAGTAACAAATATGCCGACTGCAAGAAAGGCGATAAGTTTTACAATCGATTCGAATGCTATTGCAGCCACAAGCCCTTCATGGCGTTCTGTTGCATCAAGATGACGGGTTCCAAATAAAATTGTAAATACAGCAAGCAGAAGCGCAACATAAAAAGCAGTATCGGCAAGCACCGGAATATCCGCAAAATGAACAGGTTCTGAAATCAGCGGGTATTGCCTGATAAGCAGATAGCTGGTTGAAATAGCCTTAAGCTGGAGAGAAATATAAGGTATGATTCCAAGAACCGCAATAATCGTTACGGCTCCCCCGAGTGTTGTGCTCTTCCCGTAACGTGAGGCAACCAAATCGGCTATGGATGTTATCCGGTGAACCTTGCTTATCCTGATTATTTTTCTCAACACAAACCAGCCGAGAATTGCTATGAGAGTTGGACCTATGTAGATGGTGAGAAATCCGGGGCCGGTGTTGACGGCTCGTCCGACGCTTCCGTAAAATGTCCACGCCGTGCAGTAAACCGCAAGCGACAGCGCATATATATAAGGATTGCTTATAATGCTTCGCCCGATATCCGCCCTTTTGTCGCCATAGTACGCAATAGCAAAAAGGAGCCCGATATAGCCGAATGAGACCGAAAGAATAGTTCCTGTCTCAAGCATAATGGCGCCTCAGTCCCTTATGTCGGGAAATTTGTTATCTCTGGGATACCGATTTATAACAACAACCAGTATGATCGATAATATCCAGACAAAAAAAAGATACAGGTATAAAACAGGAATACCCGATATTCTGTTCGAAATGTTGAATAGAGATAGAATCGGATAATTGTAGAGTACAACAACAAACAAAAACAAGCCGACGAGGCGTCTGCTTTTTTCCTTGTCAAAAGTCATCGGCTAATCTCCCTGGTCGTTTTCTTTCAGGCATTTTCTGCACGGGGCATAACCATCCCGGTAAGCATCCCGTTTTCCCTTATAGATTCTTATGCCGTTCTTGTCAATTTTTCCTGCAAACGGACAACTTTTTAAATGAAATCGTTTTGATCTGCTGTTTCCTATATATTCTCCAGGATTATCATTTAGATGCTGCCATATGCCTTTATTTGACTGCATCGCCTTTTGCTGTGACTTTAAAAACAGTCTTTCATATTTCAGATTAGGTTTTTTGGGCAGACAATAGGCATATCCTGCTGTTATCATGGCATTATTAATAAAAGTGCCGTCTTCTAAAAAAACATACGCAAGCAATCGGCCATATTGGTCATATTTTTCATTGTCGAATTCGAGGCGAACTTTTTTCAGATAAACCAGTTCCCGGTTTAATGCTTTTGCTTCATCCCCGAAAGGTTCCGCTTTGGAATAATCACTTTCAACTTCCGGCGAATCTATGCCTATGTATCTTACACGCCTTCCATCCTTCAAAACAATAGTATCCCCGTCATCCACCCATCTGACTTCAAAAAACCCGGAGCATTCGGCATAACTTCCCGCACATAATAGAAGGAAAAGAAAACCGGTAACAAGTATATTACAACAAATCCGATCTTTTAATCTCATAAGTTGGGAGAAAGGGGTCAAGGATTCCAGGATTCGAGGGTTCAAGTGTTTGTTTTCTATGGATGTTATGCAAAGTCTCATATCCAATGCGCCCGGTTTTTGATTTCGTTTCTTATAGGATGCCGTTTGCGGCATAAAATTGCTTTTTACGAAGTCATCAGTCCGCAATGAAGAATAGCGCGGTTATCAAGCATTGTGGACAACCCGCCTTTATCTTTTGGATTAAAACCGGCAGCTTTTTCCCACACCTCGTCATCTTCCATGCAGAAATAAACAACTACATCCGGCGCTATTTCTTTTATCCATTCAACCATTTTTTTATAAATATCAATCCTCAATGGCTTGAAATATCTGATTTTACCATCAAGTCCCGTAATGAATTCACCGTATGGAATTTTTGAATCCGGAAACCGCTTCCGGATTATTGATTTAAGATCGGGCATAAAGCGGAATGTGCCTATACTTATCCATACTGTATTGTCGGGAGAAACATAAGAAAAGATGCTCCGGATAACTTTTTTATATTCTTCCTCGCACCCATCATACAGGATCACGGGATCAAAATGGAATGAAACAGGATATCCCCAGGACTCGCATACCGCTGCAGCCTTGAGCCTTGCGGTAAGTGAAGAGGTACGGCGTTCCTGCTCTTTTATTATCCTTTCCGTATTCAAAGACCAGGAGACTATCGTTTTTTTGTTATGGGATAGCCCTTTAAGAAGATCGATATCGGTTGTTTTTGTTTTAAGCTCAAGAACTGCTCTCGATTGCTTCGAGAACTCCGGTATCAGGATAGTTGAAAGATCGGTCCATCTTTCCCATATCATGCTGTCTGTAAACTCCCCGGTTCCAACCCTGGAAACGGATTCCTTCTTAAAAAGCGTATCTAATTCCTTTATAAGATCTTCATGGTTTACAAAGAACTGGAGAACAGGAGGATGAAAATATGACTGGAGAATGCAGTAGGAACAATCCATGCTGCAGAACGTCCCTATGTGCAGAATCTTATAACCGCAGCAGGTGTAGTAACTTGTTCCAGGGCATTCCTTTATGAAAGAACCCCTGTTTTTTTTTATGTAAAGAGTCTCTTTCGCCTGTTGAACGGGATTCTCTGAACCGGATATGAATTCATAAACCGTATCCTGACTTGCAACCGTTTCATAGGGCATCTTGTTTCGCTGAAGCATCAATTTCGTAGCGGGATAGTCAATCGCTTTTTCGTCTATGAAAAGTTTTGTAATCTTCAAATTTCCCGACTACTCGCCCCCTCGAACCCTGCCGAAGGCCCGCCAATCAATATGGCGGGAATCCTCGAACCCTTTCTTACTCACGGCATCCCTATAAATTCAAAGCCCAGTTTAGTCTGTATCTTTTCAATTTTCTTGAATATCTCTTTTAACATGGTCTGTTCAATTCTGGAAAGCTTTTTCGGATTAATGTAATTGTCGGGTTTTGATTTATCATCTACAACAGAGGCGACCTGTCGTACAAACCTGAGTTGCATCATGAAGCTGTATGCCTGATCAATCTCATTGTAATCCTCCCAGGCCAGTACATTTTTTAAATATAACTGATAGAGCCTCTCCTGTGTGTTTGTTTCTTCAATGCCATTTTTTAATGCATATATCCTTGCAAAATCGACTATCGGCGTCATGGCGCTTTTGATATCAAGCGAATCCCGGTGTTCGCCTTTTGATTCGACAACAAAATTCCTGAAAAAGCCTATTGGAGGCTTGAAGTACAATGCGTTCTCGGAAAGATGCCGGAAAAAGCCTGCCCACCCACCCAATGATTTAAAAAGGTGATTCCTTAACTGTCCGGTAAGATTTGAATCGCCGTAAGCGCATCTGAAATCAAAAAATATGCTTGATTTCAGGAGGTCTTCAGCCTCTGAAGTATGAATCCAGGATGAAAAATACTGTTTCCAGACAGATAACGGCTGGCACCATTTGGGGTTTTTAGCCATGATATCGCCCAGACAAAAATCGTAACCCGCCATGTCCAGCCACGTACAAACTTTCTCTCCGAAATTTAAAAAATATTCCCTGACTCCATCATTTTTATCTTCAGGAACATCATTAAAAATTATTGCATTATCCTGATCAGTTTTCAACGTCTGTTCTTTTCTCCCCTCGCTTCCCATTATCATGAATACAAACGGGGCGGGAGGCGGGCCGAGGTCATTAATTGCAAATCCGATAATTTTGTTCAAAATCGTATCCGAAACTGTTGTAATAAACCGGGTAACATTTTTCGCTTTTGCTCCGTTATTGATAAGAGTCTTTACCAGTTTCGGCATGCGCCTGTGTTTGTCTATAATTTCCTCGATACTGTTTGCAGTAATTATTTCCCGCACAACAAAAAAAGGAGATTGACCCTGCGCGGTCAAAAGATCTCTGTTTGTTACTATGCCTGTTACTTTTCCATCAGTATCGGTAACCGCTATGTGCTTTATATTCTGCTGCATCATCGCCATGAGAGCTTCAAATACAAGGGACTGCCCCGATATTTTACATAAAGGAGAAGACATTATGTCTGCGGCAGGAAGTTTTATGTCATAACCTTTTGCGATTACTTTTTTTCTGAGGTCATTATCTGTAACAACGCCGACAAATTCGCCTGCATTATCTTTTACAAAGATTGAGCTGCAGCCCTGTCTGCTCATAATAGATGCAGCATCCTGAATTGACATATCTATCCCGCAATAAACAAGCCTGCTGTTTGTAACTGCCGATACAGGCTGGTTAAGAAACTGCAGGGCTTCTTCCTTGGGCTGAATGTTCTTTGCTATTATCTCGGCATATGACTTATCCAGCATCCTCTTGCCGAAAGTATCGGTGAAATAATCGGAAAAAGATTCATATCTGCTGCAGATATCCAG
>JAABQB010000034.1 GCA_011391695.1 Desulfobacteraceae bacterium
CCACTTGGCTATGCCGCCAAAAAAATGGAGCGGGAAACGGGATTTGAACCCGCGACTTCAACCTTGGCAAGGTTGCACTCTACCACTGAGTTATTCCCGCTCACCTTTATAAGCCTTTAAAAACTGTTTATAATCCCATGCCTTGCTGGTCCAGGACATTATAAAGAGGCTCTTATTAAGGTTTTCTCAATTATAGGTTTCCTGAAATTTTGTCAATAAAATTATTCCTTAAAAAGTCTCCAGAAATGTATAAAATAATCGGCGCCTGACCAGACAGTCAAGACAAGCGCGCCCCAGAGAAAGAACATTCCGATAGCGTGAAAATTGATTCCAAAATATTGATAATGCATCAGGAGGGGAATAATGGCGGCTATCTGAAATCCTGTTTTGTATTTACCGAGATTTGAAGCCGCGACATCCTGCCCATGTTCAGAAATAATTCCCCTAAGTCCTGTAACGGCAAGTTCACGCCCTACGATAATACATACTATCCAGGCGGGTATCCAGTCGAGAGAAGTCATCATTATCAAAGAACATGAGACAAGGAGCTTGTCGGCAAGCGGATCCATGAATTTCCCTATATTCGACTCAAGATTCCATTTTCTTGCCAGGTAGCCGTCAAGGTAATCGGTTATAGCCGCTGCGCTGAAGACTAATGCAGCCAGAAAAGTGCAATATTTATTTGGAAACAGCAACAGCACAATGATGCCGGGAATTGCTGCCATCCTGTATAAAGTCAGGGTGTTTGGATGCTTCAGTATGTCCTGAATTCTGCCTTGCGCCATTCTTACGCCCGCTTTATTTGCTTATCTGTATTATTTCGGTTCTTATCCCAATCGGTTGGGAAAAATAAGCCCGGGATTCTCCGCCCGAGACAGATTTTTCACTCGAACCCTCGAACCCTGCCGAAGGTCCGCCAATCGGTCTGGCGGAAACCCTTGAATCCTTATTTTTTTTGCTTTTTGCCTCTGTTCCAGTCATCGAGAAAGGCCTTGATACCTTTATCCGTAAGCGGATGAGCAGCAAGTTTTCCCAAAACATCAAACGGGATTGTAGCGATGTCGGCGCCCATCAGGGCCGATTCAAGCACATGGAGAGGATTTCGCACGCTTGCCACTATTATTTCGGTATCAAAAGCATAATTATCGTATATATCAACTATCTGTTCGACCAGCAAAAGACCATCATGAGAAATGTCATCGAGACGCCCCACAAAAGGACTGACGTAAGCAGCGCCGGCCTTTGCGGCCATAAGCGCCTGGAGAGGTGAAAAGACCAGGGTCACGTTGGTTTTTATCTCTTCCTTCGTAAGCGCGCTGACGGCTTTCAGGCCATCTACTGTCATGGGAATCTTGACAACAATATTTTTATGAATCGAAGCAAGATGCCGGGCTTCTTTTATCATACCCTTCGAGTCAAGACTGATAACCTCAGCGCTGATCGGGCCGTCAACAATTCCGCAGATCTCTTTAATTATCTCCTCGAAATCGCGCCCCTCTTTGGCAATAAGAGACGGGTTGGTTGTAACCCCGTCTACCATTCCCATGCTGTTTGCTTCCTTTATTTCTTTGATATTCGCCGTATCAATAAAAAATTTCATAAGACATCCTCCCTCTCAGATAATGATATTTTCATAAGATATTCTTCGCGTTATTTTTTTGATTGGAGCTCCAGAAATTTATCCCTGCATTCCTTGCTGCAAAAATAGATCTCATTCCCATTATTGTTAAGATATATTCCGTCTTTTTTCGGAAAATAGATTTCACAGACAGGATCCTTGACCATAATATCATCGAAAGAACCTGTCCCTCCATCACTTTTAGTTGCTGAAGATCCCGAAGGAGTTACAAGGGATCGAAAGACCTTATAAACTATATATATCAGCAGAATGTATATTAATATTTTTATCATTTTATACCTTCGTAAAAAGTCAGAAAATGACTTTTTGCTTGGCGGGAAAGGGCTTCCCCTCTCCCGCCGCTTGAAGTAAATTCAAGCGGTTCCACCCTCATCCCAAGCCGGGGCTTAATCGCCTCGGCCTGATGATGGACTTTTTACAAGTCCATCAAACTTGCATTTGTCCAAATTTAGTTTCGGATGGACACAATATAAGGAGCGGAAAAATTGGCGGTTTGTGATTTTTGCGGCAAAGAGATGGAGGGCGCTTCATCCTGCATAGAAAGTCATATCAGGATAGGAGGGACAGATTACACACCCTTGCCTTATAAGAGGAAAAAAGAGACTCTCTTTACAAAAGGGGAATCACTTCGCAGGTGTCCTGAGTGCAATATTCTCCCGGGCGGATTTCATCATGTGGGATGCGTGTTGGAACTTTGTCCGAAGTGCGGCGAAAAGTGGGTTTATTGCAAATGTGCAGGATTAAAGGTAAGAATTGATGTGCATACCGGCAAAAAGTGTAATATCATACCATTTAAAAATAAGGATCGCCTCCAAAAGGGTAAATGATTCTGGAATTTAAGGAATCAAGGATTCGAGAGACCGGTTCAAAGTTATCCAGGGAGAAAACAATATGAGCGGAACCATTATTACTATCCTGTCGGCATTTGCAGTTTTTCTTATTTTCTGGTTTGTGCTTTCCAGACGAAAACAGCAGGAAGATAAACCCGTAACATATGTTTGTATGGAGTGCGGAGAAAAGAATTGCAACTGTTACCGGGAGGATGAGATTCCAAAGGAATAGGTTTAACTTCAAAACTGGTCGGTTGTTTTGGGAGTTTAAGTATGAAGTTTTATTAATGAAATAATTATGATGGGAGGATAGGAATGTCAGATATTATTCAAATCATCAAGGAAAGAAGAAGTATCAGGAAATATGAAGAAAAAGATGTTCCGGAGGAAGTTTTAAACTCACTGCTTGAAACTGTCAGATGGTCGCCTTCATGGGCAAATACACAGTGCTGGGAATTAATTGTGGTAAAGGATAAAGCATTGAAAGAGGGTCTAAAGGATACGATTTTACCTAAAAATCCTGCTACAAACGCTATTACTGATGCGCCAGTTCTTCTTGCGCTTTGTGGCAAACTGAAAAGTTCGGGATTTTATAAGGATATCGTTACAACAAAATTAGGGGACTGGTTTATGTTCGATCTCGGCCTTTTTACCCAGACCCTTTGTCTTGCGGCCCATAACCTTGGGCTTGGCACAGTGATTGTGGGCCTTTTCGATCATGACAAGGCAAAGAATATAGTAAAAGTCCCCGATGGATACGAGCTTGTTGTTCTTATCCCTTTAGGATATCCGGCCAAAATATCTTCTGCGCCAAAGCGGCGAGAAATCGGGGAGTTTGTTCATCACAATACTTTTTAGTCTGCCGTATTTGAGCAAGGAAGGCAGATTAGCTTGCCAGCCTCATCCTTTTTCGGAACCATCTTTGTCTGCATGGTCATTTCACCACAGACAGCGCATGAAACCGAAGGGGCCATAGGCGCATAGGAAGGCATTGAAAATTCGGCTGGTTTTGTCAAAAAAACTTCGTCAAATGGTTTTGAAAAAAGATCTATGGCTTTTAAAAGTCTTTGACGGGCTTTTTCATTCTCATTTGCTGTTCCGGCAGATACGGCTTTTTCAAGTTCGGCAAACTCATCTTTATGTTTACCATTGTACGTATAATTTGTCTTTCTTGAAAACCTGTAAGCATTTTTGTTTGAGCGGTTTATGACTGTGTAAGCGTTTTTGCCATAGTCCCTGATTATGAGATTCCCCTTGCCGGCCGTTGTACCGAGCATGACCTGGAGCCCATCGACTGCGCACGAGTCGTTTTCACAAATGGCTACAACTTCTTCGTCCATTGAGCGTTTAAGGTCAAGAAGCCTTATGCTCTCTTTTGCGACAATATAACCGTAAACAAGGCCCGGGCACAGATGGCCGTGGAAAGCGATACATTGCTTGAGATCATCAGATATTTGAACTTGTTTGTCGTTGCTTTGCACTTTAAATCTCCTTTTTGGTTATGAACTCATAAAAAACGAGTCTTCATAAGAGAATATAAACTATCATGTTGAATGAATTTGCAAGCTTTTTTTCTAAATTAACTCTTTCCTTAAAGACGGCAATATAGAAGATGCCCGATATTCTGCTTATTCAGCCGCCAATAAGAGATTTTTACCTGACAAGCAAAAGAACGGTTCCTTACGGTCTTTCATGTATAGCGTCATCACTTATAGAGGCCGGGTTTTCCGTTGAGATTTTTGACGCTCTTGCCACTTCAAAATCTCATAAACTCGAACTTCCCCATGAAATGGCCTATCTCGACGAATTCTACGGGAAGGAAGATATTTCGCCGTTTGCTCTTTTCCATAATTTTAAGCATTTCGGTTACAGCTTTGAACATATCGGAAAAGTGGCGGCGGAATCAGGCGCCTTTCTTGTTGGAATTTCATCCTTGTTTACTCCGTATTCCGATTATGCCTTAAAGACTGCCGAGTCTGTTAAGGCCTTTAATCCTTCATGCAAAACAGTTCTTGGAGGTCACCACCCAACAGCGCTGCCGCAAAGTATTATGGAAAACAGATCGGTTGATTATGTTCTCCGTGGGGAAGGTGAAGTCTCCATGCACCTTCTTGCGCGGGCATTAAGAGAGAATAAAAGCCTTGATTCGATACCCGGCCTTGTTTTCCGTGAAAATAACGGAAGTATAAAGGCGAACGAACCTGCCATGATGCAGGATCTGGATCAATACCCTTTATCTGCAACCGGGCTGTTGAAGAGCAGCTTTTACATGAGAGGAAAGCATGCAAGCGCGGTTGTTTCGGCAAGCAGAGGTTGCCCGATGAAGTGCTCCTACTGCTCTGTAGGAGCATCATCTTTTCTTAAATACAGAAGGAGAAGCCTTGAATCTGTCCTTGAAGAGATGAACCGACTGATTACATTATATAATGCACGGTTCATAGATTTTGAAGACGAAAATCTTGCTTTGGATAGAAAATGGTTCGTAGCGCTTCTCAAAGAGATAATATCAAGGTTTGGAAACAAGAATCTTGAATTAAGGGCAATGAACGGCCTTTTTCCGTCATCTCTTGATGAAGAGGTGGTTCGTCTGATGAAGGAAGCCGGCTTTAAAGCGCTTAATCTTTCTCTCGGTTCCTTTTCCGCAGCCCAGCTTGAAAGATTTAACAGGCCAGATGTCAGGGAATCTTTTGACAACGCGCTCTTTTTTGCTGAAAAATATAATCTTCAGGCCGTGGGCTATATTATTGCAGGAGCGCCATACCAGCGCCCTGAAGATTCCATTTCAGATCTTATATGCCTTGCGGCAAGAAGAGTTCTTGCCGGAGTATCAATTTTCTATCCCTCCCCGGGGAGCCCTGATTATGATCTTTGTAATAAACATGAAATACTTGTCAAAGATTATTCACTGATGCGTTCAACTGCTTTCCCGGTTTCCCATACGACAGGGAGAAAACAGGCTGTAACAATTCTTCGTCTGGGCAGAATTGTAAATTTCATGAAATATCTGACCGACAACAGGCATACTATGCCCGAATCTTCACACTGTCCGGAAATGGATATCAGATCGAATGACAGGATTGAAACAGGAAAAAAACTGCTTATAATGTTCCTTCGTGACGGAAAGATAAGGGGAATAAACCGCAGGGGAGATACCTACGAACACACCATCTGTGAAGAGACGGCCGGAGAATTTCTGGAAAGATTAAAACAGATCAAAATAAGAGGATCTCTGCTTTAAGTTCGGCTCTCCTTGACATATGGGAGCATTTTCTCTAATATCTGATGACTTTGTAAAAAGTCTAAATTCAGACGGCAAAGTAAAAAGCTCATTATGCAAGGCGCACGAATCTTGAGGAATGAAGCGTACTTTATGTACGCTGCAATGACGAAAGATGAAGTGCAACACAGCAGAATGACTTTTTACAAAGCCGTCAATCCTGGGGTATAATGGCTGACAGTCAACATATATCTAAAAGAGTCACGGCAATACTTGTTTATGGAAGGCTTCCGCTCGTCTTTATGGGAATGCTTTGTGCAATTGCGGTTATGTGGATGCGCAGCCCGGTTCTTTATACTATGGGCGTCGTTTTTCTCTTTGTTTCAATGTCCTTTGACCTTGTTGACGGATGGTTTGCCGCACGGTTCAGCCCGGACCTCACTTTTGCGCATCTTGCCGAACGGGTTATGGATAAAGTTGTTTATTCAATTATATTTCCGCTTGTCACAGCCGGAGTAATGTGGCGGCTTATTTTTATATCCCCCGGACATACACGGCCTGAATTATTTCACTCCATCTTTGTTCTCATCCTTTGCGTCATCGTCCTGCTCAGGGATAATTTTGCTCATTTCATAAGGAGCTTTGCGATACAGAGAGGACAGGAGCCGGTTTTGAGTGAATTCACACGGCTCCGTACCATTGTTGCAGCACCGGTCGGAACGCTTTTGTATGCCCACGCCTTTTATATTCCTGATGGTCCGGAATTATTTTTATACAACTGGGTTTCATGGCTCGGAAATCTTCCCATTAAGACCCTGTTTGTAATTGAGATAATTTTCCTCATAATAAATTTTGGTTCTATTGCTGGTTACTGCCGTAAATACGGATCATACTTTCTTGACGATATCTGTGATGATGACGAACCTCTGAGACGCAAAATACTCTCCTTTTTTCCCAACTCCTTGACTGTGATGAATGCCGTTATGGGTCTTCTCGCGGTTTTTTTCGCATACCAGGGGAAAGTTAAAGAATCATACCTGTTTCTTATCGGAGCAGCTATGTTTGACAAGCTCGATGGCTCCCTTGCGCGCAAGCTTGGCCTTACCGAGCCGCTTGAAGATCATCCGTCGAAAATCAACCTTGGAAGCATACTGGATGACATAGCCGATGCCATCAGTTTCTGCATCGCTCCAGCATGGATATTTTACATAACCCTTTTAGACTCACAGAACATTTTTGTTTTGAAGCTGCCCATCACTTTTGCCGCTGTAATATATGCAATTTTTGGCATAGGCAGGCTTATCTATTTTACTCTGGATAAACATCCAATTCCCGGATTCTTCAAGGGGATGCCCTCCCCCGGGGCGGCATTGCTTGTAGTGGCGCCATTGATTATGTTCAACCAGAGCGTATATGATGATCCGGAAAGGATATATTTCTGGGGGGGGTTTTGTTTTGTTACGATGATAGTCGCCGCAATAATGATGAATGTGTATCCTATAAGATACCTCCACATGGGGCGCTTTGTAAGCCGCAATCCATGGTTCGGGCGTATAAGTTTTCTCATCCTTCTGTCCGCATTTACGCCCTATTTCGGGCATGTTATGTTTTTATATATGGTGCTTTATCTTTTTTCTCCTGTGGTCACATGGCGTATTCCTCCCGAAAATGCCGCAAGAGAGACGAAAGCCTGACCCAACCGGCGAGGCCGGTATTCCCTTCGGCATAAGAGTTCCCTCAATATTTCATGCTTTATCATCCATAAGGCCAAAGCAAGGCAATCAGTCCTGCCAGCACAAAATGAGTTTCAACGAGAAATTCAAGCTTTGTACCGGGAAGCATGTAATTCTGCTCGTAAACCGTGAGCATAAAAAACAAAAATAAAGGACAAATAAAAATAATGTAACCGAGCTTTGAGATAAGGTTAAATGAACTCGACAGAATAAGAAAAGCGATTATGAAGACAAGAATGTATTTTAACAGCCTCATAGTCCGCTTTTCTCCGATTAATATTGGAATTGTTTCCCTTCCTACTATACGGTCGCCCTGCATATCGAGTATGTCAAAAAAGGCGGTTCGTACAAAAACCATGCAGACAGACCATGTAAAAACAATAAGGATGCCGGGCTTAAACGGTAATGACAATGCAGGGAGAAGTGAAGTTACAATACCCCATGCGGCTGAAATCAGTGCTGTTTTTGAACCTGGAATATCCCTTATGCTCCTGTATCTGCCTTTTGTCAGGCTTTCAGGAATTATCCTAAGATTATAAGAAAGACCCATTATGCTCATACACAAAAGTATTAAAAACGGGGTCAGCCCTGTTGCATACGCGGTAAAAAGGCCCGCAGCGCCTGCAGATATTGCAAGAAAGGCAAGGAGAGATTGATGTTTTTTGTAAAACGAGGCTCTATCCGGATCATTGTAATGATCGGCCTTTCTTCCTATAAGATTGTTGAAAATGTGCATTGAAAGGACATAGAGCATTGACATGAAGACATAAGGGAAATAGCCGGCATCTCCCAGCATTTTTATATTCGCATAACAAAGGCATCCGGCTCCCATGGAGACATATATATTTGTCAGAAGAAGAGATCGCTCAATATTATAATAATGTTTGCGCCAGCCCCCCGCTTTCTTGTGTGTGATATTTTCAATCGCTCTGTGAACCCTTTTTATCACCCAGTTCGGGGTCGAGGCGCCTGCCGTTATGCCTATATTGCTCGCCTGCGACAGAGCCTTTATATCGAGTTCGGATTCTGTTTCTATGTGGTAGGCCGGCTTTCCAGCCTGCGCCGCAGCTTCGGCAAGCCTCTGGGTATTTCCGCTGGTATGCCCTCCGACAACAACTATGGCATCAACCATTTCTGCAAGCTCTTTAACTTCTTCCTGTCTCATGGAAGTTGAATTGCATATGGTATCAAATATCTTGTAATGCGGGAATTTTTTTTCAACCCGTTCTTTTACTTTTTCGTAAAATAAAATATTCTGGGTAGTTTGTGCGACAATTATGGCTTTTCCGAATTCCGGAAGCGATTCGAACTCTTCAATGCTTGCAACGGCGTGCCCTTTTCCCCCGGCATACCCTATGAGGCCGATTACTTCAGGATGTTTATTGTCTCCGATTATTATGGAAGTGTAATCTTTTTTTGCATGTTTTCTTATTATGCTCTGCACTTTGATAACGCGGGGACATGTGGCATCAATTACCTTGAAACCGGAGTTTTTAAGGTTTTTTTTTATTCCGGGAGGCACACCGTGGGCCCTGATAAGTACAGTTCCAGACCCCTTTTCAGGAATATCGTTAATAATGGAAATGCCTTTTTCACTGAGAAGATCAAGAACCTGCGGGTTATGGATAAGCGGACCAAAAGTGAAAATCGGCCCTTTATGTTTGCTGGGTATATCAAGAGCCATTTCGACGGCTCTGCGCACGCCCATGCAAAAGCCCGCAGTCCTGGCAATATATATTTTCATCAGGCTTTATTTTTGTTTAAGGAAAATTTTATGGTCAACAAGCGAGAGAGAGTGAATATGGGCTTTAATATATTTCTGGTCCCCGAAAATACTGACCAGCCTTACGCCGTCTTCCTGAGGTTCAACGGTATCCACGGATTCCATAACCAGTTTGTTATCATTATCACCGATAAGATAAGCATTTGCTTCGCACATTTCTATCTTCCTTATTTTGTATAGGCTTTCAGATTTTTTTCAATCATTTCATCGATAATATGGGGAAGAGGCACTAAAGGCACCCCGACTATTTCAATGTTTTCCTGTGAGAGCGGTATTAGAAGCTTCCTTGCCGGGCTGGCTGAAACAGCTTCAGAAATTCCCGGCGTTACTTCTCCCATCATGGAATGGGCAAGCACGATGCCGACGGGCCCGATTATGATATCAACCTGTTTAACGGTCTGTACTATTGCGTTTTCACCTGACGCGCCGCGGTTTGCGCCGGCCTTAAGCATCTGGGATGTCGCAATGGCATTTGTTCCAAGGGCGAGAAGCTCAATCGTTTCGCTAACGGCATCTTTTAATCTTTTAATTATAGCGCTTCCGATTCCGCCGCCCTGGCCGTCTATTACACAAATCCTGATTATTTTTTTCTGCTCTGTTTTATCCATTCCGTCACCACAATACTGATAATATGTTAATTATTTCGTAAAAAATATCAGATTATAATAATATCGTCAATAAAAAGAGACTAAAAAGGACTGAGAAACTTCGCAGCAGTCGGACTCTTTCCGCCTCGGGGGAATTTTCCACTTGAAGCTTTTAACCCTTGAATCCTTACGACACATAATATGCGGTTGTTGACTTGGATGTCTGCTTCTGTTAAGGCTCCGCAAATAAAACATCATTGAAAGGATTTTTTAAATATGGAAAGGACATTGTCCATTATAAAACCGGATGGAGTATCAAGGGGCCTGATCGGTGAAGTTGTCAGACGCTTTGAAAAAAATAATATCAGAATAGCAGCCATCAAGATGATTAATATGACAAAAATTCAGGCTCAGGGCTTTTATGCCGTGCATAAGGAGCGCCCTTTTTTTGCCAGCCTGACAGATTTCATGTCATCGGGTCCCGCAGTTGTTATGGTGCTTGAGGGCGAGAATGTGATTTCAAAAAACAGGGAATTGATGGGAGCGACAAATTACAAGGAGGCTGCGCCCGGAACAATTCGTGCTGATTTTGCAACAGATATTGAAAAGAATGTGGTGCACGGTTCCGATTCTCCTCAATCGGCAGCCTTTGAAATAGGATACTTTTTCAACAGCTTTGAAATTATAGATTGATGACAGCAGGGATATAGCGCCGTTGACGAAGGGGGGGTCATTGTTTCTGCGGTTCGCATACGCACCCATACCCAAACTGAATAAATTTATGACATTTGCTATAAATCCTGACAATTTATCCATAGTCATGGTACGGCCCCGGTATTCTGAAAATATCGGTGCTGCTTCAAGAGCTATGTGCAACATGGGAATAAAGCACCTTATTGTTGTCAGCCCTGAAAACTATGACATTGAAAAAGTACGCAAACTGGCAACACACGCGGCTTCAGATGTTGTTGACAGAATCGAAATATTTGAAAACCTCAAAACGGCTCTCTCTCCGTTTAATTATGTGGTCGGTACTACAGCCCGTTTGGGAGGTGAGCGACTCGCAATTTCTTCTCCTTCAGAAATGGCACTAACACTTATCAGAATATCACGAAAAAACAGAGTCGCTGTTCTGTTTGGCCCGGAAGACAGAGGCCTTTTAAACGAAGATATCAGGTTGTGTCATGAACTTGTCAATATTCCTGCTTCTGATTTTTCATCCCTGAATGTTTCACAGGCCGTACTGATATTGTGCTATGAAATTTTCCTTGCAGGAATCGAAGAGAAGGTGAAATTTGCCCCACGCCTTGCAAGCCGCTTTGAGCTTGAAGGAATGTATGACAATGTTAAGGATATACTCGTCAGAATCAACTATATAAATCCGGAAAACCCGGATTACTGGATGAATAAGCTTCGCCACTTTTTTACACGCATGGAACTTCGCGCAAGAGAAGTAAGCATTATCAGGGGTATATGCAGGCAGATCGACTGGTATGGCAAGCAGTGCCATAAGGATGGTCTTGCGTCGGGCAAGAAAGAAATAAAAAGAGGTAATAAATGAAACTTATCAGATTTGGCGCAAAGGGAGAAGAAAGACCGGGCCTTCTTAATAAAAACAACACGATTGTTGACTTGAAAAGACTCTTTCCGGAAATACCCGATATAGGGGAAGAATTTTTTAGAAACGGCTGGCTTGACAGAGTCTCTTCAGTTGATGATCCGGGGCGGCAAATGGATGTCAGAATAGGATGTCCGTTACACAGGCCTTCCAAGATAATCTGTCTCGGTAAAAATTATGCCGAACATGCCAAAGAAGGTGGTTTTGACAGCCCGGGCAAGCCGCTTCTTTTCTGTAAATCGCCAAATACATTAAACGGCCCTTTTGATCCTGTTCTGCTTCCGCAAAGCAGCGGCCAGGTTGACTGGGAGGTTGAACTTGCCGTGATTATCGGAAGAGAAGGAAAAAGAATAAAGAGAAAAGATGCGTATGAGTTTATTGCCGGATACTCTGTTATGAATGATCTATCCGGAAGGCAGGCGCAGTTTTCGGATTCTCAATGGTACAGAGGAAAATCCTTTGACACCTTTGCGCCCCTTGGCCCTGCAATCGTGACAAAGGATGAGATCGAAGATGTTCAGAATCTGCGGCTTACCTGCAAGGTCGACGGGATAATTATGCAGGACGGAAATACGAAAGATATGATTTTCGACATCCCTTTTATAATCGAAAACATAAGTGAAGACATAACCCTTTTGCCGGGAGACATCATATCCACCGGAACACCTTCAGGCGTTGGTATCTTCAGGGATCCCCCAGTCACTTTAAATCCAGGCAATATCGTGGAATGCACGATTGAAAAAATCGGGGCAATTATGAATAAATTCGTAGCGTTGAAAGAATAGAACCAAGGTTTTTACGCTCGGGAATATTAAAAACTTTGCCGCATTGCTTCCAATCATGCAATTCTTCCTTATAAAAAGGGATGTCTCCGTCCTTTTCCCCTTACTTCTATTGATTTGTTAATAATGTGATGTTATAAGGATTATATCATGGATGAATCTCTTTTAGAAAAAGAGAGATGCCGCCCGGTACGAATACGAAGCATTGATCGAGTTTTTGTCTTCAGGAGTGTGACCCATGAATAACTTAAGCCGTAGCGATCCGATCCAAGGCAATATCCTCGTGGTGGATGATGTGCCCGCCAACCTGACCCTTCTTATCGGCATACTTAAGGAAAAAGGGCACCGGGTGCGGCCCGTCCCCAGCGGCAAGCTCGCGATCATGGCCGTTGAGCACGAACCGCCCGACATTATTCTACTTGATATCATGATGCCGGTCATGGACGGATATGAGACCTGCCGTCACCTGAAAGAAAATCCGAAAACAAGAGACATTCCCGTCATCTTCCTGACTGCGAAGGCTGAAGTCGAGGATGAAATGAAGGGTTTCGAACTGGGTGCGGTTGATTACATTACCAAGCCGATCAGTGCGCCAGTAGTACTGGCGAGGGTGCAAACCCATCTGCGGTTGAAAAGGATGCAGGATTCTTTGAAGGATCAGAATCAATTTCTGGATGCAGCGGTGCAGAACCGTACCAAGGATCTCGTCGCCGCCCAGGACAAGTTGGAATACCTGATCCAAACGGGACTCGAACTGGGGAAGGAACGTGACCGCATAACGCTCCTGCGCAAGATCCTTTTCGGCAGTAAGACCCTGCTCAATTGTGATGCCGGTACGCTCTACATCATGACGGAACACAAGACCTTACGCTTTGCCCAGCGTACAAATAGCGTCGAATTACCACTCTTCGAACTTCCTCTTTACGACGAGACCGGAGCCCCTGTCGAACGTTTCATGGCCACTTGGTGCGCGCTACACAACCAACCCATTATTGTAGATGATGTATACAGTGAAACCCGCTTCGACATTTCCGGTGCCAAGAAGATGGATGCCGAATCGGGCTACCGCACCGTGTCCATGCTGACCGTGCCGCTCTCACCACGTGAGGGTGAAGTCATCGGAGTTATACAATTCCTAAATGCCCTCGATCCCGAAACCGGCATGGTGATCCCCTTCCGGCCGGAACTGCTGCGCTTCGTCACGGCCATGGTCGCCCAGGCGTCAGTGGCACTCGACAACTTCCAACTCATCGAAGTACAGAAAGAGTTGCTCGACGCCATGATCAAGTTGATCGCAGGGGCCATAGATGCCAAGAGCCACTACACCGGTGGCCACTGCGAGCGCGTACCGGCACTTGCTGTCATGCTGGCTGAAGCGGCTTCAGCGGAGAAGGAAGGACCTCTGGCCGAATTCAGTTTCAAGACCGATGACGAATGGCGCGAGTTTCGCATCGGTGCCTGGTTGCACGACTGCGGCAAGGTCACCACACCAGAATACGTGGTGGACAAGGCCAGTAAACTCGAAACAATATACAACCGTATCCACGAGGTGCGCATGCGGTTCGAGGTGCTACTACGGGACGCACGCATCAGCCAGTTGGAAGCGGTCGCCGCTGGCACCAACCAAGTGGAGGCTCTGGCGCGATATGAAGCGCGCAGAACCCAGCTTGCCGACGATTTTGCTTTTATTGCCGAGTGCAACCTCGGGGGCGAATTCATGGTGCCGGAAAAGTTGGAACGACTCAAGCGCATCGCGGAGGAGACCTGGCTGCGCCACTACGACGACCGCATCGGGATGCCCTATGAGGAATTGAAACGCTACTCGGACGAACAGGCAACACTTCCTGCGATCGAAAAACTACTCGCTGACAAGCCCCATCACATCATCCCGCGCTCCGACAAACACAGTACTGATCCCAAATGGGGCTTCAAAATCAAGGTCCCCGAGAACCTCTACAATTACGGAGAAATTTATAATCTCAGCGTCGGGCGAGGTACTCTGACGGAAGAAGAACGCTTCAAGATCAACGAACACGTCATGCAAAGCATGATGATGCTCGAACAGTTGCCGCTGCCGAAAAACATGCGGCGCATCCCTGAATATGCTGGCACTCATCATGAAACCCTGATAGGAAGCGGATATCCGCGCAAGATGGGTGAGACTGAGATTACCATACCGATGCGTATACTGGCCATCGCCGATGTGTTCGAGGCGCTCACCGCGTCGGATCGTCCCTACAAGAAAACCAAGACGCTGTCCGAATCCATCAATGTCCTCTCCTTCTTAAAGAAGGACAAGCATATAGATCCAGCACTGTTTGATCTGTTGCTCACCTCTGGTGTGTACAAGCGTTACGCAGATAAATACCTGCTTCAGGAACAAATAGATGAAGTTGATATAAGCAAGTATGTTGACTGAACCCAATTTAGAGGAAAGGATTGGGATAGCGGTCAGTACCAGAAAATGATTCGCAGACTATTAGATTAATACTCGGTTCACCATCCATAACTTTTTACCGGTGCGAACGCAAAAAAGCCGCGCCTCACAGTTCAGCGTTAAATGCTGACGACAAAAGAGACATTAGATTATTTGGGAAGCGACGATATGGAAAACCATGTCATGCAGTCAAACGGCAACCTGTCTGATGCCTTGATGCCGTTTTGCTTCAGCTTATCGAAAAACGGCAGTTTTCCTGCCTCTGAAACCAAAACCTTTTCCGCGCATGAAAATTTTATGCTTTTATGAAAACGCTCAAAAAGCTCTTTAAGCTCGGGGTAGATCATCTCACTGTTGGCAATATCCCTCACAAAGCCGTTCATGTCTCCGCTTTTTGGTCTTCCTCGCTTTATATCCCAGCCGGGTGATTTATGCGCCGCCAGCGAGAGGCGGAGCGACATCTCCTGCGAATCGGGTTTGCTTCCATCGGGCGTAAGTCTGCCTAAGAACAATGTGCGAAATTTCCCGGCATTTTTGTCTTTGCTGAAGAATTCCTCGCAAATCTGTGTCAGAAGCGGGAGTTGCTGAGAGAGGGGCGCTGAACATCGAGCCAGATGTTTTATAACTCCTACTTCTGAATCGCGGGAAATCCATTCAATTGTGCAATCTTTGCTTGAGATACGGTAGATCGTCGCATTCCAGGAAGCGCTGTATTCGACATTAACTGTTGCGGTATTTTCTTCAACAGGCTGAAACTGTTCGTTTGATCCGGCATTGAAACCCAAACCTGTTGAGCAGGCCAGCAAGACATAACTTGCAGGCAGTATCAGGAGAAAAAACCCGCGTTGCAGAATTTTGAGTAAAGCTCCGATAGCGCAACCGAAGGGAGCGGTTTTTGTTAAGCTGTATTTATTCTGTTGCATACTTTTACTTCTATGCTAATGTGATCTTATAAAGAATTGAACATGTTGCGCTTACTATAAAACATTGTTCAACATTAATCAATATTAGTCGATGACAGTCAAAAAAGAAAAATAAATATCAGCTTAAACGGAGTAATTTGTATGAATACAAGAATATTTATAATCATTTTTGCAGCATCATTTGGATTATTGATTGCCGGCGCCATTATCGGCAATCTACTGGAATCGAATGGAACATTAGAAAAGCTCGGCCCTGATGGAATTACCGCCGTTAAACTATTATATTTTGCGCTGTTTTGTATTTTGTGCTTTTCGCTGGTCCCGCTTTTAATAAAGTATTTCATTTCCGGGCAAATTTATATCGGCAATGGAGAGCTCTTTCTTATAAAATGGATTCAAAAACATGAAAAAGAGGTAATTTGCGGCTTCTGGACAATGCTCGTCATCGGATTGTGCATAGGCGTGCCTGCAGCCATAACGGACGGTTTTTTCAAATAAGAGGCCTATGGAAGGGGAAATATTGGACATTCATCAACAAACGGATCTATCTGAACTGATTAACAAATACGAACACTGATGTTGCAAAGCATTGCAGAATCGGATATCAGCTTATCATATATTTAGTTGGAATATTTATCTGAGCAGATATAAACTTAAAAAACAGGGGGAGACGGAATGGATAAAAAAGATCCTTTTAGAATAAAACAGGACGGCAACATAGTATGGATGACCCTTAACAGGCCGGAAAAACGTAATACCATGGATTCTGCTTTTTTCGAAGGACTTGCCGGGTATTTTGAGAAATTTGACAAAGACCCTGATATCCGTGCAATTATTATCAACGCCGAAGGGAAGAGTTTTACGGCGGGACTTGATCTTATGGAGGCCGGGGATCTTCTCGGGGATGGATCGGCGGGTGCACGTGAGGTAACACGCCTCAAGATACTTGAACTTCAGGATAGCATGAACATAATTGAAAGGTGCCGTAAGCCGGTGATTGCGGCAGTTCACGGACACTGCATAGGAGCCGGAATTGACCTGCTTTGTGCCTGTGATATCCGGATTGCTTCAAATGATGCTGTTTTCAGTATCAGGGAAACAAGAATGGCCATAATAGCCGATCTCGGAACACTTCAGCGGCTTCCCCACATAATTGGTGACGGATGGTTCAGGGAACTCGCTCTCACCGGGCGGGATTTTTCAGCAAAAGAAGCTTTGCAGACAGGTTTTATTACGAGGCTTTGTGAAAACCGGGAAGAACTTGAAAGAGAGGCCGGAAATATTGCCCTGAGTATTGCGGAAAATCCGCCATTGGCGGTACAGGGAGTCAAGGAGGTTATTCTGTTCAGCAGGGACAATGGCGTTTATCCTGGGTTAAAATATGTTGCTCAGAAAAACTCTGCGGTGCTTCCGTCTGAAGATCTTATAGAAGCTGTCGGCGCTTTCATGGAAAAGAGAAAGCCTGTTTTCAAAGGGAAGTGAGCTTCAACAAATATAACAGGAGGAGAAATGATTGCTAACGGCTCGTTATCCGGAATAAAAGTATTGGATATGTCCCGCCTTTTGCCGGGGCCGTATTGTTCCATGATACTCGGCGATCACGGAGCGAGGGTAATCGCGGTTGAGGACAGGCGTTTCCTGGCGGACGGTCTTTTCTTTGATCCTGTGAACAGGAATAAGGAGCATATGTCGCTTAATCTGAAGACACAGGAAGGAAAAGAAATATTCTTCAGGCTCATAAAAGAGGCCGATGTCTTCATGGAAGGATTCAGGCCGGGTGTTGTCAACAAGCTGGGAATAGATTACGAGTCGGTACGTAAAATTAATCCCGGAATAATATACTGTTCAATAACCGGTTACGGCCAGACCGGGCCTTACAGGGACAGGGTTGGACACGATGCCAATTACCTGAGCTTTTCGGGAGTCCTTGATCTGATCGGAGAACCTGATAAGGCTCCGGCCATTCCGGGCGTCCAGATAGCAGATATAGCCGGAGGAGGAATGAATGCTGCAATCGGGATTCTTCTTGCCCTGCTCGCGCGGGAGAAGACAGGCACGGGGCAGTACATCGATATATCAATGACTGACGGAATGGTAAGTCTTATGCCTGTCCCTCTTTTTTATCAGGAGATTTCAGGGCAGATAACAAGGCGCGGGGATTTTTTTCTGTCCCACCGCTATGCGTGTTACAACACTTATGAGACCTCCGACGGGCGTTACATCTCAATAGGGGCTGTTGAAAACCGCTTCTGGAAAAGGCTGTGTGAAATCATGGGAGTTCCGGAATATGCTGCGCTTCAGTACAATGAAGAAAGGAGGGCTGAATTAATCGATTTCATGAGAACGGCCTTTAAGAAAAAGTCCCTGGATGAATGGTCGTTGATCCTTTCATCGGAAGATGTTTGCTGGGGGAAGATTCAGACTCTGCCGGAAGTCCTTGAAGACCCGCTTTTTGCCGAAAGAGAGATGGTAGTTGAGATTAAGAGAAAGGATGGGAAAAAGAGCAAGACTCTCGGCATTCCTGTCAAGCTGAGCGGAACTCCGGGTTCCGTCCGGACACCTCCGCCCGGTTTCGGGGAAAATACCGGAGATATACTCCGTGAACTTGGTTACAACGACGAGAAGATAAGGGAGTTCGGTGAAAAAGGCATAATATAAGAGCATTCAGCGGTTTGAATTTCCAAAGCATTTCACTTGACCCCTTGAACCCTTGAATCCTAACAGGAGCGTCAACTATTTTTTTGGATGATCCTGTTATTATACCTCTGGGCAAGAGGATATCTTCTCCCGTAACCGAAAGCTTTTGTTGTGACTTTAAGGCCGGGAGCCGCCTGATGACGTTTGTATTCATTTCTGTCAACTCGCGATATGACACCTTCCACTATTTCAGGATCAAAGCCTTGAGAAACCAGCTCGTCTGCTCCCTTCAACTCTTCGATATATCCTTTTAATATTGAATCGAGTAGATCATAGGGCGGAAGATCGTCCTGATCTGTTTGTTCCGGCTTCAGCTCCGCGGAAGGAGCTTTCTCTATTATGCTTGCCGGAATAATTTCTTTTTCACGGTTTATAAAATGTGCAAGTTCATAAACAAAGGTTTTGGGTATATCCGATATTACGGCAAGACCTCCATTCATATCCCCGTAAAGCGTGCAATAGCCAACGGCAAGTTCGGACTTGTTTCCCGTTGAAAGGAGAATCCGGCCTTCCCTGTTTGACAGCGCCATAAGGATGGTTCCCCTGATTCTTGCCTGTAAATTCTGTTCTGTTATTCCGGGTTCGCTCTCTTTGTAAGAAGGAGTGATAAGCCTGACAAATTCTCCGAATAAACCATCAATTGGAATCAGTTCAAGCCTTGTTCCGATATTATCAGCGAGCTTTTTAGTATCCTCATAATTTTCTTTTGATGTGTATACAGACGGCATGAATACTGTAAGAACATTTTCGGGGCCTAAAGCTCTTGCCGCAATGAAGGCGGTAAGGGCTGAATCTATTCCGCCGCTTAATCCCAGCACTACTTTGGAAAAACCGCATTTTGTGACGTAATCGCGCGTTCCCATAACAAGAGCCTTCAAGACTGATTCACTGTCTGAAACGGATACATGATGTATGTTTTCTTCAAAGAACCCGCCGGATTTTTCTTCATGATCGTAAAAGATAATATCTTCTTCGAAATCCCTTGCAAGGGCTCTTATTTTACCGTGCCGGTCAAAAGCAGCACTGATCCCGTCAAAAAGAATACTGTCGTTTCCTCCAACCTGATTTGCAAAAATAAAAGCTGCTTTATATTTGCTGGCGATAGCGCTGAACATGTTCCATCTGAATTCTTTTTTCCCGATATGAAAAGGGGATGCTGAGATGTTGATTATAATGCCTGCCCCGTCCTGTGCCAGAAGGTCTACAGGATCCATATGGTAGATTCTTTTTTTAAGAATATACTCGTCATTCCAAACATCTTCACATATTGTGATTCCTATTTTTTCCCCTCTGTAATAACAGGATTTGCATTCTGTACCTGCTTCAAAGTATCTGCTTTCATCAAACACATCATAAGTCGGAAGAAGTCTTTTATTTACCTTTTGAAGTATCTTTCCGTTTTCAAATAGAACAGCCGAGTTAAAAAGCCGCTTCCCTTCGTCATCCGGATTTTTATCAACGAAGCCGCAGATTACTCCAATACCTTTAATTTCATTGATCAGTATCGAAAGGAACTCAAGATTCTTTTCGATAAAATCTTTTTTTTCAAGAAGATCGCGGGGAGGATAGCCTGAAACAACGAGTTCCGAAAAAACCACAAGATCACATGAGGCAGATAGAGCTTTCCCCGCATAATCTTTCATCCGGCTAAGATTGTATTCAAAATCGCCTATTACAGGATTAATTTGTGCAATTGCTATTTTCATTTCAAATCAAAGATGATTATACGTATAAAATTATTTTTCTGTGCTGTTTTCAATAATAAGGTTTTGTGCAACTTCAACATCATAAGCTTTATCAGGATCAAAGCTCCTGCCCTCATATATTCCGGCGGCCTGTTTAATTGCCCCGTAGGGCACCCATCCGTGTTCTTCCCACAGCTTTAAATCGTCGGAATTCCAGAGTCTGAAACAGATTTCTTCACCTGCCTTGCGGACATACATCCGTACTTTTTTGTTCTGAGGAAAAGGATAGTAATACAGACCTCTTTTATCTTTCATATATGGTTTTTCTCCAATTTAGTTGGGAAAAAGGGTTCGAGAATTCAAGGGTTCATGGAGCCAAATATTTGCTTTCATTCGATTTTATTATTGCCATACAAATTCTGTCATCTTCTCTCATACTTTAAAAAAATATTCTTGACAGTCCTTTTTATATGTAATGCCTAACAACAACTTTCTTCTTTGAGAATGCTTCAATAATTCTTTTGTTTAGTGTAGATACAAATATAAAAGTTGTTTGTAATAAATAGCAGAAACAGATTACCAGGGCAAAGTATTTTTAATGAGTAAAAAACCATTTCTTGACATTTGTGCCTGCAGCCTGTATTTAATCCGCGACTATCCATTTTTCCATTTATCGCATGGGAAATCCTTTTTTATTCAATATGTATGCCTTTCATTTAAAGTACGATTCGCCATCGGAAATTGATGTATCTGGATAGCAATGCCTGCAGCAAGCATTGGTCCGTCTCAAGCTGGTTCGGCCTTATTGAATAGAGTTTGTTTGCAATTCGCTCGCTGTTTCGGTTCAGTCATTAATCAACCAGTTAATCTAATTCAGGGAGACTTATGTATGGATGATTTCCTTCATAACCTAAGAACGGGAAAGCGCTTTGACAGGAACCGGAAACCGCATGACGGTAAATTCCCGGGGCCTGACAGGCAGAGGAACAGGGATTCAGGTGATGGGGCTTTATTAAAAGCTATTTCAGGAGAGCATATTCCGGCGTTAAAAATGATAATGGAAGGAATTGCCAATACCCAGAAGCGGATCGCCGACGCTGCTGAAAGAAGGGTTGCCGCTGAAGAACGTAAAGCTGATGCTATGGAAACAATTGCAAAACATATCAAAGATTTGTTTTCAGCAGGCGGCAGACAAAAAGAAGAGTACCCGCAGGTAACGGAAATGTTAACTGGAAAAGAGCCGGTTTCAAAGAAAAAAACCAGAGCAAAAGTTTTGCCTGAAAATAACCTGGATCAACTCTGATTTTTCTTTTTGCTCAATACGGCATCCGTCAGATATTGAAATACTGCCGATCCTTCCTTGGAAGCTTTTGCTTTTCCGGATGCTGTCATATGCAGCAGTTCGGTTTTATCTTTATCAAAAATGCCTATTTTTTCATCAAACAACTTTATTGTATTATGAATTATACTGTAGATAAAAAATGGGCCGAAACGGGTTTCTCCGGACTCTTTCGTGTCAGATTGTCCGATAATGATATTATTGCTGATCATAAAGTCTTTCGGTAAAGGTGAAAAACCCAGAAGTTCCGAAAAGAGTTCAAGGGTTTCTGTGACACCATCCGCATAACCTCTTTCAAGAGAAGCAATTCCGTCTTTTTCAATTTCCTGCAGGTCTGACTTGTCAAAAGAAAGATCAAGTGCGGCAATTAATTCGTTCTGAAAAAATTTAACGGAATCTCTTTTTTTGCAAATAAGGACATCTTTATCGTTTAATATCTTTCGGGCATTCCTGATGCTGAGCATCTCTTTGAGCGTAGGACTTTTTCGCAATACCACATCCTCTACAGTTGTGTTGTAGAGTGGAAGTTCGTTGTCGAGAACAAGTATTCTTTGTATATTGCTTTCGGCATACTGGGTAAAAAGTTCCAGATCTCTTTCCTTCCTTGAATGATAGGTGCTCATGGCAAGGATACCGCGCATGGTCTCTTTGTCTATTTTGCTCCCGCTTTCAGGCGCTCCCATTGATCCAAGCACTTTTTGCGCCATTTTATCGATCCGTATTTTATTTAATAGATTTTCCTTAAACGACATATGCCCCCTCCATTGATTTTAATGCAGATTTGTTCCGTACATCTTTTCTATCACATGAATATAATATAGTAAATTAAAGCTTCAAAATAGAGTTATTCTCACAAGTTCGATTCACTTCCGTTCATAACTTCGTTGCACTTGAATCCCGGAACCCTTGAACCCTCGAATCCTCGAATCCTCGAATCCTCAAAAATAGTTATTCAAAAATAGTTATTTGACCTTGAAATGCTTTATTGTATAGAATAAAGAACATTTATAACAGAGGAGGAGTGGAAATGCCTGAATACGTGAAGTTGATATATGGCGAAAAGACATACGAGCTTCCAATAGTTGTCGGTTCAGAGGGGGAAAAGGCGATAGACATCTCAACGCTTCGCCAGACAACCGGATTGATAACTCTCGATCCGGGGTTTGGGAATACCGGAAGCTGCGTGAGTTCAATTACTTTCATGAATGGAGAAAAAGGAATTCTGCGTTACCGGGGAATTCCTGTCGAGCAGCTTGCCGAGCATTCAATATTTACAGAGACCACTTATCTGCTGATAAACGGCGTTTTGCCCACGAGAAAACAGCTTAATGCTTTTTCAATATTGCTTAACGATAATTCTCTGATACATGAAGATATGCAGTCGTTTTTCCAGAGCTTTCCGAGAGCTTCTCATCCAATGGGGATTCTTTCTTCGATGGTAACGGCTTTAAGGAGCTTCTATCCAGAGATAAAAATATTCGAAGAGGAAATAAACCTGACCGTTACCCGCCTCCTGTCCAAAATTCGGACCCTTGCGGCAATGTCTTACAAGATTTCAAGAGGGCATAAGGTTGTTTATCCCCGTCCTGACCTCTCTTATGGCGCCAATTTTCTTAACATGATGTTTGATAATCCTGTAAAACCATACCAGATTGATGAAGATCTTGTAAAAGCCCTGAACGTTTTCTGGATTCTTCATGCTGACCACGAACAGAACTGCTCGACATCAACGGTCAGGATGGTCGGAAGCGGAAGAGTCAATCTCTATGCCGCCATTTCGGCCGGTGTGGCCGCGCTGTGGGGCCCCCTGCACGGTGGAGCAAATCAGGCTGTCATTGAGATGCTAACAAAAATCAGGGAAGAAGATGGCGGAAATGTTAATAGAGCGGTTGAAAGGGCAAAGGATAAAAATGATCCCTTCAGGCTTATGGGTTTCGGACACAGGGTTTACAAGACCTATGACCCGAGGGCCAGAATAATGAAAAGGACGTGTGATCTGGTACTCGAAAAACTTAATATTACCGACCCGTTACTTGATATTGCAAAAAACCTCGAGGCAGTGGTATTAAAAGACAGTTATTTCATTGAACACAATCTTTATCCCAATGTTGATTTTTACAGCGGTATTGTTCTCAGGGCTCTTGGAATACCGACAAATATGTTTACGGTCATGTTTGCAATAGGAAGGCTTCCGGGCTGGATAGCCCAGTGGAAAGAGAGCGTTGATGACCCTGACTGGAGATTAAGCCGCCCGCGTCAAATATATGCCGGCCCGCCATCATTAAATTATGTTCCTGTTGATGAAAGGCAATAATGATTTAAACAGGAATTTCTAAAATACCCCAAGAGGTCTTGCAAATGTGAATTGTGCCGGACCAACCGCCATTTTATCCCATGCGGTATGAATATTTCCTCCGAGCGCTGAAAACGGAGATGACAGCACAAAGCAGGTAAAACCTGTAACCAGGGCAACAAACCCGAGGGGCCTCAAAAGAACGAAATCTGCAACCATGGCTCCGGCATCCGTCTGGCTCTGTTTCATCTCTGTTCGGGCAAGCGCTTCTGAGCCCAGAGGAATAACAAACAATACGGCGATTGTAATAAGAACAACACATTTTTTTAATATTTTATACATTGATTCCCCCTTTCAGTTTAATTCGTTTTGTCATAAATTTAGATCGTTGCATAACAACTTGCCTGTCGCAATGTCGGAATATAGGTGCTCATTCGATCCGCATGAATCTGAACAAACACTTCCACATCGTTATCCATTTTCTGTTATATAAACCCCGGCAAAAACAAATATTGATCCGACTATAAGATTTGCGCCGATATTTTCTCCCAGGTAAAAAGCTGCTATAATATACGTCATGGGAGGAATAGTGTAAAGATAAACTCCCACCTTCTGGGATTCTGTTCGCTCCAGAGCAATAAAATAGAGCATGGTTGCAAGGAACGAGCATGTTATTCCGAGAAAAGCTATGGCAAGCCAGGCGTTAGTGTTAATTGAAAGCATGGAAAAATTGATCCGGTGCATTTCAACCCAGCCAAATGGTATCATATAAAGTGAACCCATAAAAGTTACTATCGCAGTCAGCTCAAGCGCATTCATCTTCTTTGTCATGTTCTTTCCCAGCACAGTAAAAATTCCCCACATGAATATGCTTGCAAATACAAGAAGATCTCCCCAGAGATGCGCTTTAATATCAAAAGAAGAAAGAGTATTCAGTCCCATGACTATGATAACACCGGATATTGCTGTCAGCAAGCCAATTCCTTTTTTCAAGGTCAGCTTTTCGCCCATGAACAATACCGCGATTATCAGAATTGAAATAGGGCCGGTGACAGCATAAAGGGATGCATTGGATGCAGTTGTATATTGGAGTCCTATGGTTTGTGTGGAATAGTGAAGCCCGGTTCCGAAAAGGCTCAGCAAAAAGAGCTGGCCAAGCCAGGTTAAGCCTTCATATTTAAGCCGCTGACCCCGGACAAAAAACCAGAGAAGAAAACAGCATGATGAGATAAGAAGTCTCAGGGTTACAAGTGTCAGCGGAGGAACGCTTTCAACCGCAACCTTGGTTGCGATGAAAGAGATTGCCCAGAAAAAACATGCTGTGCATAACGCGACTTTTGAGCTAAAAGGAACTTTACTAACCATTTCAGCAGTATTGGCCATATTCAGATATATTTTCCTCGATTCAATTTGCTTTATGTTATATGACAATCATTCAGAATCCAGGAGCCGGAATCCAGAATATGTCTTTTTATGTCATTCCCGCGAAAGCGGGGCACGTAGTGAAGCGTCAGCGCTATCTAGTTTTTTCAACTAGTTCTGGACTCCCGTTTTCACGGGAGTGACGGGATTTTAGACTTTTTACAAAAGCATCACTTTTGAACAGTTGCATTCGAAGTGGTTGTATTCTAACAGCATCGATAAATATTGAAAAGAGGAAAATGAGAAAAAGCCCCAAATACATCGAAGTTGCCGTGGCGTTGCCGGTTTGGGGTACCTTTACATATATGGTTCCGGAAAGCCTGTTGGATGTGCCGTTGCAGGGTAAAAGGGTTCTTATACCTTTCAGACAGCGCAAAGTAACGGGATATGTTCTTGAAGAGGCAGAAAACAAAGATGAAAAAGAAATAAAGGCCGTTTTAGATATTCTTGATGATAATCCTCTCTTCCCGCCTTCAATGATCTCTTTCTTCAGATGGATTTCGGATTATTACATGCATCCGGTCGGCGAAGTGATAAAAACTGCGCTTCCCGGCGGCTTGAATCTGTATGAAGTTTCAAATTTTTTTATAACGGATAAAGGAAAAGAAGCCCTCGACAAAAAGCGGCCCGCATCATCTGAGGAAAGAATACTCAGTCTTCTTATAGAATCTCCCAAGAGCATAAAAGAGCTTTCCGCGGAATTGAGAGATAAGGTATCTGGGCCTTTATTACATTCAATGGAACACAAGGGATGGATTGAAAAAAGAAGAGAGATAAAATCAGGAAAAACAAAGGTAAAAACGGAGCGCTATATATCGCTGACAGGTAATAAACCTATTCCGGGATCCCTTTCAGAATCCAGACTTAAAATCATCAAGTTCCTTGAAGCATCCGGGGAAATTTCTATGAAAAGGCTCAAAGAGAGGGTGCCGGGAGCTGCAAGGTTGGTCAATTCCATGGAAAAAGAGGGCCGTGTCAGAGTTTTCCAAAGACCTGTATACCGTGATCCATTCGGAGAGACCATCAGCCAGGATATAGCTCCTGTCCCGACTTTGGAACAGGACAACGCAATTTCAGAAATTGCAGGCTTTTTAGGAAAGGGTTTTTTTTCATATCTTTTATCAGGTGTGACCGGGAGCGGCAAAACGGAAGTTTACATGCAACTCGCCGCTCTGGCTGTAAAGGAGGGGTATTCTGTTCTGGTTCTGGTTCCTGAGATAGCTCTTATTTCACAGATGGAAGGCCGCTTCCGTGCGCGTTTCGGCGAATGTGTGTCAATCCTTCACAGCGGCCTGTCGGCCGGTGAAAAATATGATCAGTGGCTTCGCATAGCCGGGGGAAAAACGCCTATTGCAATTGGGGCGAGATCGGCCATATTTGCGCCTTTTAAAGATATCGGGCTGATAATTGTTGACGAGGAACATGACTCCTCCTACAAGCAGGAGGGAGGGCTGCGTTATAACGCGCGGGACCTTGCTGTTGTGAGGGCAAAGCTTGCCGATTGCCTGGTTCTTCTCGGTTCTGCCACTCCTTCGGTGCAGTCATACCATAATATCTCCAAAAGAAAAATTTCTGAAGTAAGACTTACAAAAAGAGTTGAAGAGAGAAATCTTCCTGAAATTTCAGTGGTAGATTTGAAGGAAAACCGTGATTTGCGCGGTATAAGGAGATATATTTCAGAAGAGCTTATCTGCGGAATGAAAGAAGCGCTTTCCAGAAAGGAGCAAATACTCCTGTTTTTAAACCGGAGAGGTTTTGCGGGCTTTCCGGTCTGCGGGAAATGCGGGGAAGCGCTTAAGTGTAAAAACTGTGATATTTCTCTAACCCTTCACAAGTCTGCCAACGCATATAAGTGCCATTATTGCGGTTTTACAAAAGCCGCAAACTCCAGTTGCCCAAAGTGCGGGGCTTTCGAGATAAAACTCCTCGGGCTTGGAACCGAAAAGATTGAAGCGGCAGCAAAAAGCCTTTTTCCGGAAGCAAGAGTTGCGAGAATGGATTCCGATACAACAGCCCGTAAAGGTTCAACTGTTAAAATATTAAGGGGCCTTAAAGAAAAAACAATCGATATCCTTGTTGGGACCCAGATGGTGGCAAAGGGGCATGATTACCCTGACATTACACTTGTAGGTGTTATATGTGCGGATCAGTCTCTTGCTTTTCCTGATTTCAGATCAGGTGAACGGACATTTCAGCTCCTGGCGCAGGTTTCGGGCAGGGCAGGAAGAGGGAGTTCTCCCGGAAAGGTAATCCTCCAGACATATAATCCTGAACACTTCAGTATCGTATCGGCAAAAAATCAGGATTACAGGGCTTTTTATGATAAAGAGATTTTATTTAGAAAAGCATTGAATTATCCTCCTTTTTCAAGAATGATCCAGATCAGAATTCATGGAAAGGATAAGAAGAAGACCGGGGATTATGCAAAAGCGCTTGGGGACCTTTGCATTGGATTCAAAAAAAAATTTAATGTGAATTCGGTGGATATTCTTGGGCCTATCGAGGCTCCGGTTCCTAAAATAGCGGGCCGGTTCAGATGGCAGATTCTCTTAAAGGGCAAAGAGATAAAACAACTTCAACGGTTTGCCAGGACCATTATAATTGAAAATGTACAGAAGGGAAACAGGGATGTTGGTGTTATAGTAGATGTGGACCCTTATTTTATGATGTAAAAATGAGACCTTTGCATAACACCCCCTTTTGCCCGATTACTGCGTCAGGCTCAAATTTCAATCCTCGAAATACTCAATGTATTCATGTGGTTGAAGTTTTAGCCTTCCTTGTACTTGGCCAAAATTGTATGTTCTTCAAAGGTCTCAAAAAGACGGCTTCATATAAAGACAAAGGTATTTCTTGACATTTTTATATAAGATTCTATTTTCTGCTCTCCGGGGAACAAATTTTGGACACAATTGAGTTTCCGGTTCGGAAATCGGCAATTTTGGGCAAGCTCAAGGAAATCAAGTTCTTGCTCTTAAGACATACGCATAGTCTGTCGCACAAGAAATCGCGCAGATTGACGCCGAGATCGCACAAAGGGGCCATTTCCGGATGGAAACAAGGAGTTCTTATGAAAAACAGGTTTATAGTTGCATTTTTATCCCTGATTTTGCTTGTCGGCTTCTCTGTTGTCTCTTATGGAGAAGCTGAAGAGGGTCAGGCAAAAGCCGTTATCAGCAATAACGCTTTCGAGTTTGCGCCGGTTTTGGACGGAGCCGAAGTAATCCATGATTTTGTTATTCAGAACACCGGGAAGGCCACGCTCGAGATAGAAAAAATTGAAACCGGCTGAGGATGCACAGCTGTTTCCTTTCCGAAACAGCTCCCCGCCGGTGGTGAGGGAAAGATCATAATCAAGGTTAATACTACGGGATATGGCGGAAAACCGCTTAAGAAAAACATGGTCGTTCACACAAACGACATCAACAACAGGATAATTCATCTTACTGTTAACGGGTTCGTTGAAAAGTTTGTTACAGTAAAGCCTGAACGGGTATTTCTGAACGGTCCTGTCGATAAGAACCTTTCAGCAACATTGGAGATAATCCCTGAAGAAAAATATCCATTTAAAATACTTGGGACTTCGTCGTTAAACGGTAACAACATACGCGTTAAGCTTAAAAAAAATTCCGGGTCTAAATCCACCCAATATTTTTTGACCGTTCAAAGCACGGCAAAAGTTAAGGGTAAGTATTTTGATCTGATCATTGTCAAAACGGATAATCAGATTCATCCTGAAATCAGAATCCCGGTTCTTGGGAACATATTATGAACGATTTAAGGGTAATTGCTTTTGACTGTGACGGAGTAATGTTTGACTCCGTTCAATCCAACATGGATTACTATAACAGCATCCTGAATCATTTCGGAAAACCGCAGATGACGCCCGAGCAGTTTGCCCATGCACATATGCATACGGCAAACGAAGTCCTTGGAAATCTCTTTAGCGACCCTGAAACACTTGAAGCTGCATACGCGTTCCGTCAAAAAATGTCATACTGGCCATTTATTAAAGGAATGAAGATGGAACCTGATTTAAAGGATCTTCTTGGAAAAATCAGGCCGAAATATAAAACCGCTATCGCTACAAACAGAAGTGATACGATGCAGGGAATTCTTGTGGAACACGGACTTGCGGGATACTTTGACTTTGTTGTCTGCGCCCTTGATGTTCAAAATCCAAAGCCTCATCCGGAATCCCTCATAAAAATCATGGAACATTTCAACATAAAACCTTCCCAGGCTATTTACATAGGCGACTCGGTGCTTGACGAAATGGCTGCAAAGGGCGCCGGCATTCCGCTTGTTTCATACAAAAATAAAGACCTTTCCGCTCAATATCATATTTCAAGATTAAAAGAGCTTGAAGATATTCTTCTAAATTAATTTGATATCTTCACTGGCAAAAACAGGAGCCTTTCAGGCTTTTCGCCGCCTGAATCTCACGACAAGAAAAATGGTGAAAATAATGCAGCACAGCGAAGCAAATGCCGAGATAATTAGAGGCCATCCTCTCCCGTTCATCAGAAACTGGACTATTGCATAGAAGAGGGCAAAGGATGCGGCAATGATCCACATGCACCAGGAACGAAGAGATATGTCTCGGCTTGATTTTGTCTGAATAAGCTTAATCCACTGTGGCAGATAAGCAGACAGGGAAATGAATGTTGTGGCAATCTGACACATGTTCGCCGTGATTATAACTGAATCTGGTACCATATCGGTTATCCTCTTTTTTCTGTATCGGGGTGTCTGTTTACATGAACTTATTTCTGATAATTCGCTCGCTGCTTCGGTTCAATATATTAAAGATATTGACTGTTACAGCGTAAATCAATAAGAAATTAAAATCAGGCCATAAAATCAAACTTGGCAAACCGCATCCTCCTGAAATAGGCAAGAGAGAAATGATAAAAGAGAACCTGATTTCGGCAGTTGTTGCCGATAAAGAGGGCAAGGTAATCGAGCTTGAAGGGTATGCCGCCGGAGGGATGGCCGGATCTGCTTTTACACCCCTTTCAACCGGCAACACCATAAATATGCCTTATGGCGGAGAGTTCATGTTTCTGCCGGACAGAAGCCCGGTTCTATTCAACCTGAAAACAAACAGACCCGAAATATTAAAAGAAAACCCTTATGCACCGGGAGAGCCCGTATTTCCGGTAGCAGCATTCAATTCACCAGGATATGTCATTTCCCATGTAAGCGCCTACACGGAAAAGCAGGTCGCAAGACAGCTCCCTCTATTTTCGTATGGAGCCATAGGCTGGCACAAGGGTAGTTTCAGAACAGCCGTTATCCTTGTTGACAGTGAAAAGAGGCAGGACTTAAGGCTGATGCCGCGTGAGAAAATAATAGCCGGCGTCCGGGCAATGAAAAAAAAGATGCCGCAAAACAGGCTTCGTGCCCATATTGAAAACTGTGCTCTTAAATACGGCTGTCCCGCCGCAAAAAACTTCTTCCTTGGACGTTATGAAGCCCCGCTTCCGACTTCTGAAAATTGCAATGCGAGATGTATAGGCTGCATATCTCTCCAGAAAGAAACCGGAATTAAAAACAGCCAGGAGAGGATTTCATTCACCCCGTCTCCCGAAGAGATTGCAGAAATTGCTCTTGAGCACATTATGAAAGTCAAAAGAAGCGTTGTAAGTTTCGGACAGGGATGTGAGGGAGATCCCCTGCTGGCAGCTCATGTCATCGAACCGGCCATCAGATTGATCCGGGCAAAAACAGACCGTGGAACAATAAACATGAATACGAACGGCAGCCTGCCGGAAATAATGGAAAGGCTTTTTGACGCCGGGCTTGACAGCATCAGGGTCAGCATGAACAGCTTAAGAAAAAAATGTTACGATGCCTACTTCCGCCCCAAAGGATATCTGTTTTCGGATGTCATAAAAAGCATAGATAAGGCGCTTGATAAAAAGATATTCGTTTCAATAAATTACCTCAACTGCCCCGGTTTTACCGATTCGCCTGAAGAAGCGGACGCTCTATTTACTTTCTTAAAAGATCATCCTGTAAATTTCATACAGTGGCGAAACCTGAATTTTGATCCTTTGAGGTACTGGGAAATAATGTCAAAAGTTACATCAATAAGCACGCCGGTTGGGATAGGTGAAGTGCTTTCCCGGTTAAAAAGGCATTTTACAGGGCTAAATCACGGATATTTCAATCCCCCGAAGGAAAAATTTTGAAGGCTTCTTAAAAAGTATGAAATGGACCGAAGCAAAAGTAATTTTTGATTACAGTGATAAACAGATTGCAGCCGATCTGATTTCAGACATATTTAACGGATTCGGGATTCAGGGTGTTATTATCGAAGACCCGGATGAAGAGCCTGCTGAAGGATGGGGGGATGGAGCGGTTGAAAAACCGGCAAACAATTCAGTTACAGGCTTTTTCCCCTCCAATTCAAGCCTCTCAAATAAATGCCTGGCACTTGAAGAGAAGCTGAAAGAGCTTGAAAGCAAATCGGGTATTTCCTGGCATATAGCATACAGCGAAATAGATGAAAAGGACTGGGCTGAGTCATGGAAGGCTTTTTTCTGGCCGGTAAAAATCGGCAGAAATCTT
>JAABQB010000035.1 GCA_011391695.1 Desulfobacteraceae bacterium
TGAGCTTAAGCAAAGAATCCTGCAGAGGCGGTCGCAGAATGTTTTTGTGTGTTGTAATCAGGTTGTCCTCTTCAGCCTCGAACAGACAATTATCGAATCGCTTACCCGGTGCCATCATGACGTCTTTTAATGGAATTAATATTTTCATCTGAAGTTCTTTAAATAATTAAAGATATAGGTTTTATCAGGGTCGGAATAATCTATGCCTTTTATTCCGAGCATCCCGATTTCCTAAACAATATGGAAAATTTCTTCATGTGATTTACCTAAAAATCTTTGAAGAGCATCAAAGCAATAATAAAAAGCCGCAGGTGTCTTTTCTTTTAACGGTTTAGCACCTAATGTACCGGCAGAGCTATTTCCGTTCGGGCGTGACTCTGTTATTATTTATCGAGCTCATTACATAGAATTTAACCGACATAATATATCATTCTTATATGATTGGAAAAAAATCCAATTTAATTCAAAATAGCTGAGTTTATTCTTATATGTCAAGGATAAAGTCTGGATCCTATTCCAATCAATGTGCAGTCTGACAGGGAAAAGGCTATTTGCCGGATCTGGCAAAACTATTAATAGTGGTTTTCGGTGATGAACAAAGTTGCCGTGCGCTCGCTGCTTCGGTTCGCGCGCTTTGCATACTGAGCTTTTTACAGGGTCATCAAAGCTAAACTTGTCAAAAATCGGCATTGCTGATAAATAATAACCGTTAGTTGCCGGTGAATATAATTGGACAAAATCTAATTTTATTTCATGATGGAGGAGGGCGCCATGACAGCAAGTGCCGAGGATATCAAAAAACAGGCTTTGGCCGACTTTTCAAAATACGTTAATCCCCAGAAGGCAAGAGTATTGAAGAATGCCGGACTTGATATTATCGAGGGAAAGCGCGAAGGCGCCTGTGTCTGGGACATCACGGGGAAAAAATACATAGACTGCATAACATCCGCAGGGTCTTTTAATGTCGGTAGAAGAAATCCCGAGATAGTTGCCGCCCTTAAAAAAGCTCTTGATGAATATGATCTCGGCGTATTTCTTCTATGCAGCAAGCAGAAGGCCGATCTTGCAAAAAAGCTTGCCGGAATAACCCCGGGCGACCTGCAGTATGTCATGTTCGGCGTAGGCGGAGGCGAGGCTAACGATTTTGCGATAAAACTTGCCCGCGGTTTCATGATGAAGACTGAGATCATTTCAACACTCAAGGCCTATCACGGCCATACCGGGTTTTCTCTTGCAGCCATTGGAAGGGACGCATACAAAAAGCCGTTTTACCCCATGGTGCCTGGATTCAAATTTGTTCCATTCAACGATCTGAAAGCCGCTGAAGAGGCGATGACAGATGATACGGCGGCAATAATCCTTGAACCGGTCCAGGGGGAAGGCGGAATACACCCGGCCACGGATGAATATCTGCAGGGTTTAAGGAAGCTCTGCGACGATCGGGAAATCCTCATGATATTTGACGAAATCCAGACCGGATTCGGGCGTACCGGAAAGATGTTTGCCTGTGAATATTCGGGAGTTGTGCCGGATATAATGACCGTCGCAAAATCGCTTGGCGGAAATCTGTTCCCGATTTCAGCAACGATATACCGGGAGGAACTGAATGACTTTCTCGTCACTCATCCATTTGTCCATCTTTCGACCTTCGGGGGCTCCGATCTGGGGTGCATAGTCGGGATGGCGGTAATCGATTTCCTTGTTAATAACAGGATTCCGGAGCATGCTGCCTTCATGGGTGAGAGGTTCCAGAATGGTTTTGACGTGCTGTTGAAAAAATATCCTGATCTACTTCTTGAGGTGCGGAGAAAAGGCCTTATGATGGGGCTTCAGTATACTAACGACTCAATAGGACCACGCATGAGTTATCAACTTGCGCAGAACGGTGTCATGGCGATATACACAGGCAATGAGCCATCCGTTATGAGACTTATGCCTGTTCTTGTAATCCAGCCGGATGAAGTCGATTTCGTTATTGATGCACTTGATAAATCGATGGCAGCGATCATCCAGCAAGGTGGAATAGAAAAATACTAAAGGAGGTTTAAATGGCAACATCCGATGAGATAATGGAAGCTCTGGCTGACTTCAAAGAGCAATGCAACAGCAATAAACGCCTGAGAAGAATGCAGCGGGACTGGACCAAGGTGCTCCATTATGTCGCTTTTGACACGGGCGATAAATTTACAATGACGGTTAAGGAGGGAGAAATTATCAGCAACGAAAGCGGCGCTGCCGGAACTCCTGATGTGATAATTGAGGGGGAAAGTGAAACACTCTGCAACATGTTCTGGGGAGATATCAACCCGACACAAATGTATCTTAAGGGAGAAATAAAAGTGAAGGGAACCCAGGAAGACATCATGAGAATTGATGCCATTACAGCCATTATCTGGCCGGAGGTCTGAGAAAATGTCCTTTATTGACGACATCCTTGCCGAAAAAGATTTTGAGAAAATCAGGAAGGAGACTGAGACAAACTACAGGGAGTATCTCAATCCGTTTGCCTTAAGGATGTTCAAAAACGGCGTCATTTCGATATATCCATTCAATAATCCGAAGATTATAAGAATAATGCCATCACTCGTGATAACCGAAGATGAGGTTGATTTCGTTATAGAAGCGTTTGATAAATCGCCCAAGGAGATAAGAGATCAGGAATCTGAACGCAAGAGTAAGGTTAAAACAATATGACCGAATTGAGACGCGCTGTCGGACTTAGAACTGTTGTATCAACAGGAGCCGGAATGGCTCTCGCGACTGTAACGTATCTCTCTTTTATCGAACTCGCTAGCTATCTTGCCGGGAATTCATCCTGGATAGCTATACTGACCGCCGGAATCATGGCTGTACTGGCAGGATCATGTTTTGCAGAGCTCAATTCGATGTTTCCCACAGCCGCAGGCATAAAACTTTTTATAGAAAAAGCCTTCGGAGAGAAGGCTGCTATCATCATTTCAGGAGTCTATGTTTTAGGGCAGCTTTCAATTATCGGAGCTGAAATATATATTCTTTCCCAGGGTATTTCTCAGGGCTTCCCGCAGATTAATCCTTTACTGTTTGCCGTTATATTCGGACTGATCCTGTTCTATTTGAATTTGAGGGGAATTAAAATAGCCGGAACCACCCAGGATATAATAGCATATTCAATGTTTTTCGGCCTTATAGCAGTATCGGTCTATGGTTTTTACAGGATCGATTTCAATTTTATTAATCCTTTTGAAATAGGTTCTCTTGACGGGTTCATCCAGGCGGTTGCCATTGGAATGTCTGGCTTTATAGCTTTTGAATGGGTCATTACCATGTCGGAAGAAGTAACAAACGTAAAAATAATCCCCAAAGGCATGATGCTTGCCCTTGGTCTTTTGACGGTAACTTATGCCCTCTTCTCAATGGCAATGACTTCCGTTTTAAGTAAAGAAGAACTCGGATGGGTTCTTAAACCTGAGGGGCTTCCTATCCCGCACATACTTTACGGAAAAAGACTTCTCGGGAGTTTCGGCCTTTATTTTATGATAGCCATGGCTCTTCTTGCCTCCCTGACATCAATCAATGCCGGACTGATGACTTCATCACGTTTTATATATGCCATGGCAAGAGATTGGTCGCTTCCGAAATTTATGGCCAGGCTCCATTCGACTTATGCAACGCCCTGGGTTGCAATGGTTGTAGTAACCCTTTATTGTGTTGCAGTTACCGCTTTTGGTTTCATCACCCATTATATCCTCTGCATGATTCTTATAATAGCTGCGGCGGAGTGCATGATATATATTGTAATAGCTCTTTGTGTAATAAGGCTGAGATACACCGAACCTGACAGGGAAAGGGACTTTAAAATAAAAGGCGGCATTGTTTTCCCCGTCATCGTAATAATTGTTTATGGAATTGTAGGCGGCTTCATACTTTTCGGGCCGGTAAAACCCCAGGATGTTCTGGACCAGAAAATAGCCCTTTTCTTTATTTTAGGGCTTCTGGTACTTGCGACTTTTTATGTTTTTGCCGTTCTTCCTGGAATGAGAGAAAAGTACCGGAAAACGGCTGAAGCGAGGATCCCGCGAAGAAGAAGGAAGGGTTCGGCTTGATAATTACCTGGAGTCTTCAAGGGCAAGGCGAAGTTTTTTTGCGGTGTTGAGGATCACGTCAATTACTTGCTGGATTTTTGTCGAGTCCATGGTATTGGATAAGCCCACGACCCAGACAGCAAGGGGCAGACCTTTTCTATTGTGCAGAGCAACGGCTACCGCCTTTATCCCCGGGATGTATTCTTCATCATCGATTGCATAGCCCTGCGCCCGAACCCGATCCAACTCTGCCAGGTATTCTCCTTCATCGACAATTGTGCGGGGAGTGTAGCGGGGAAGCCCCTTTTCACTGATCATCTGTTTAACCTGAACTGTACGGATCCCGGCAAGAAACACCTTGCCGACCGCACCGGCAAAAAGCGGAATGATAGTGCCTGCCGGCGCTGAAATTTTTATCGGAACTTCGGCCTCGGCAGTAGTCATGATAAGGACGCGTTTGCGGATTAACCCGCCCATAAATACAGTTTCGCCAATCTGTCCCCTTATCTCATTGATGAATGGCTGAGTTATTTCAGCCATTTTAAGATAGTTCCAGTTTGTAAATGCCAGATCCGTAATGGCCGAACCCAGATAAAACCTTCGGCCATCAGGCTCCTGTGCAAGGGCATCTTCCCTCAACAGCGCATGAATCAGGCCATGAGTCGTACTTTTGCTGTAGCCTAATTTCTGTACCAGCTCGGTCTGTCCGAGCATCTTGGGGGATTCAGCCACAGCCCGCAGCAACTGGAAAATCTTGTGTACCGCCGGAGCCTTATAGCTAGGACCCATAGCGTCTGAAGTATTTTTAAGCATGAAAAATCCACCTTTTTCCTGCATGATATCTGCTTATCCGCCGGCCAGCATCAATGTTATGTATATTTCATCCCCGGCCTTAACCGGTTTCTTAAGCTCGTCCGGGTAGGCGCTTTTCATATTCAGGTAGATTTCGATCAGAGGATGCAGTTTCCCGTCTGGCTTAAACAATACTTTCCCCATCCCCGGATAATGTTCAATCAGATCTTTTAAACAATCCCCGACTGTTTGACCGTTCACATCGACGTTTTCAAGACCGCCTGTTAAATGACGATGGGTTTTGTGGATGCTTACCTTAACACTCATGACACTTCCTTGAGACCTTTGCATAACACCCCCTTTTGCCCGATTACTGTGTCAGGCTCAAATTTCAATCCTCGAAATACTCAATGTATTCCTGCGGTTGAAATTATCGCCTTCCTTGTACTTGGACAAAATTGGGCGTTCTTCAAAGGTCTCTCCTTTTGGCAAACCTTCGGCGTGGAGTGCGGCCGCTATTTTAGTTCATGTTGAAAATAAGAGATTTTACGGTTACGGGGAATACCTGACAGCCGACTAACGGTTCGCTGATATCGATCCAATCTCCATCTTTCAGCATTAACTCGTCGAGCGAGAGCAGATTGTTTTTCAACCGGGTTTCCCGCCGGATAACATTTCCCACACTGCACGCGATATCTTTTTCAAAAATGAGAATAACAGGCATTTTCTTTTCAATTGAATTGCAAAGGGCAGCTTCGATGGATGTTGCGAACAATTCCAGTTTAGGATAGGAGACCCTTACCGGATCCTTGAAATATAAAGCTACGACATCTTCTCCCTCGATAAGATCGAATCTCCGGAATGCACTTTTAACCTGCGATACCACATGCTCAGTACTTAACTTTGATCTCTCTACGTCAACCCTGAGCACTGGAACATTTCTTATCGGAAATGATATTTTGTCATCCATAAATCCCGAGGAACCCGATATTGACAGGGAATATGCGCCTGCGCCTATGACTGTTGCCCTTATTTTATTGATGGGTTCAACAACCGGCGCTTTTAATTGAGGTATCAAAGCGATTATTTTATCCGAAAGAATTTCTCCCATATCACCGTAATTGCCGGTAGCTCCATAAATAAACTCAGCCACACCCCCCGAAAATGAGTATTCATCTATTGTGTCCGGAAAATTCAAATTTTCTGTCACCATCAACTCCCTGGCCAGAAATGAATTGGCAGGCCCTGTCATTACTTCTATTAATGCTCCGGCCAATTCCGATGCTATTTTTTCAATAGCCGTTTCTGGAATCCGATCTCCGATTTTATATTTCAGTCCAATATGTTGCATAACCTTTCGGGCGGGTTCGGATAGCCTTAATATTTCTCTATCAGAATTTATTGAAAGCAGCCTGCCTCCGACAGAGATGCAGCTTGTAGAGATAACCTCGCCATTTATTGATATTGCCAGGTTGGAGGTTCCGCCGCCGATGTCGCATGACAGAATGGTTTTACCGGTAGCTTTTGAGCGTGCGGTTGCGCCCGAACCCATCGCAGCAAGCAGGCTTTCGAAATTAGGGCCTGCCGTTGCCGCAACAAATTTTCCAGCATCTTTGGATAGAGATTCTGCTATCTGTTTTGCATTATGTTTTCTGGCTGTCTCCCCGGTTACGATTACCGCTCCTGTCTGGATATCAGCCGGATCGATTCCGGCTCTTTCACATTCTTTCCTGGCAAAAACGGTTAATCTATTGAGATCAATTGTATCATCATCCAACAGAGGAGTATCTATTATCATTCCCTCGTAGATAACATTTCTTTCCTCAATCCGGAAACGACGGGAGGAGGAGATCTCGTCTCGCAATAATACCAGATTTGAAAAAACCAGATGCGTTGTTGAACTGCCTACGTCTATACCGACAGAAAGCAATTTGATCGTGTTAATTTCCATTGTTTCTAAACATGTTCCTGAATCGCCACAGCATGTTTTTGTGAAGCGTAAAGACGGGTTGCTGCATCGCGCTTCTTTTTAACGGTCATGTTATCGGACGCGACAAAATCAACCGCTTTTTCATCGCAGAATCGGACGCACTGTGGTTGCCCGCCACACAGATCGCACTTGAATACCTTTTTATCGACCTGGTTATAACTCATTGCCCCGAACGGACAGACGCTCACACATGAACGGCATCCTATGCACAGGGCGTGGTCTATGGTCAGGAAACCATAATCCGCATCCCGCGATATGGCTCCCACCGGACAGACATTTTTACACGGCGCATCTTCACACTGCTGGCAGATCATCGGAACATACCGGCCTTCATCTTCCCATTTGACAATTTTGATTCTGCTTCTGGCGGGATTGGATATTCCGTCATGCATTACAGAGCACACCAATTCACAAAGACGGCAGCCGGTGCACTTCTGAAAATCTACAGTAAGAACTTTCTCCATTGTTTTTTCCTCTCTTAAATCCACTATAATAGGTGTGATGGTTCCTGGTTAAGGCCGAGTCGCTCCATGGTCGCGGATGTTATTAAGCCTTGTTTGTCCCAACCGCAGTGGTTGTAAAATTCATCCACCATTTTTTTGAATTTTTGACGATCTATTGTCCGTCCGACAATATCGGGAGCGCCGCGCCGCGCAGGTTCATCAAAATAGCGGTGATTGAGCATATCTCCTTTTTTCAGATCGTTTCGTGTCAGCCCTTCTCTCAGATTGAACATCCGTTCAAGATTGTTGCACCGTTCGGCGATCTCCCAAAGCTCTACAGGCGTAAATTCAAGGCCTGTGTTGTAATAGATCACCTTTGGCCAGTCCTCGAAATTAGGCAGGGTAGCTCCCAGGAATACGGTGTGATATTTGCATATTCCAAGGCAATCAACAGCCATGTAACAGTTTTGCTGCCAGAAGACCTGCCAGGGTTTGCCTTCATAATCTGTATGTTCTGAGCTTAACGGACCGTCATAGGGAACAGGACTGCCGTAAATTTTGCGCAAAATCTTTTCGGGCAGATGGTACAGGTCAATCGCCGGCCTGCTGCGAAGATGATCGGATCCTCGTGAAGCCGTGGCAATGTTCAGGGCCAGGGCCGGCGTACCGCGTTCATCGGAATGCAGATTGTTCATGCCTTTCACCTGGATCAGATAATCAAAAGAATTCTTGCCTATTTTCTCGGACGCAGGGATACCGCCATCGGCCAGTACATCGCCCAGCCAACCTTTGCGAAGACAAATGCGATGAACCATCTCAAGCAGCGCTTCATCATTGCCGAATCGCAGATCGAGTCCGTCTGTCTCCTTGCTTGTAATTATCCCCAGTTCATAAAGCTCCATAGCCCATGCGATCATGCTCCCGATTTCCAGGTTGTCCACGCCGTACTGATTGACAAGATGATTGCCTGTCAAGACCGTTTCAGCTTTTCTGCAGTCCGGTTCGGCCCCAAACGCGCCAAGGGAGGTATATTCCGGACCCTCATCGTATTTTCCGGCATAAGGCCCTGATGGTATTTTGTACTGGGCGCGGCAGTGAACCTGACATCCGAAACACCCGGTCATATGATTAGGTCCGATAGTTTCGGTGGCAATTTCATCGAGTCTTTCGGGTTCTATGTCGTCAGCGTATTCCATCTGATTATATTGAAAGTTGCGGGTACGCAATCCGCCCCATGAGTTTGTGGCTCCCCATATAAAAGGAGTGCCGAGAGACCCCTGTGTGCTGTTGACTTTAGCACTGGTGATACCCTCGATAAACTGCTTGTTATATTCCAGAGCATCTACGGGATGGGCGATCCTGATGTCCATGGTGCCGCGAACAGCAACAGCCTTAAGATTCTTTGATCCCATCACCGCCCCCATGCCCGTACGTCCTGCAGCGTTCTTGATACCTGTCATGACATTGGCGTATCTCACCAGTTTTTCGCCGGCCTGACCGATAACGGCGCTTTTTATATCCTCGTCCCCGAGTTCTTCGCGAATTGCCCATTGAGTTTCTGTAGTGGATTTGCCCCACAGGTAAGCGGCATCACGAATTTCTATCTTCCCGTTGTGAATCCAGATATAGACCGGGCTTTTTGCCTTGCCTGTTATAACAAGGTGATGAAAACCTGCCCAGGCCATCTCAGGTGCAAAAAATCCACCCATATTGGCGCTGCCCAGCAGACCGGTAAGCGGCGACTTGGCCATGATGTGAGTGCGCGCAGTGGCCGATGCGCAGGTCGCAGCCAGGATTCCGCCGCTGATCATCAACGGATTGTCGGGCCCGAGCGGATCACAACCTTCAGGCGCGTGATTATAGAGCAGGTAGGCGTCCAATCCGCGGCCGCCCAGGAATTTTTTCCGGATTTCAATCGGGATCGGTCTGGTTTCAATCTTACCTGTGGAGAGATTTATGTATGCAATTTTTCTATCTAACGCCATCTTTTGTTCCCTCCTTTGCCTGAGATTTGCTTTTTGATGTTGCTAATTTTCTGCTTAATGCTTCGGCCGCAATTTTCCGGTTCACTTCCCATACCGGTCCGCGAATTCGCGGCAGATCGCCTCTAACCCAGTAAATCCGATATTCCATTCCGCAGGTTGCGCACTTGATGTGAGCTGCGCCAGGGGATGGCTCCATTCTCTCCATGCAGCTCGGGTTGTGACATCTGACCTTGCCGAACGTTCTGGTTTTGCGTAACGTTTCGGCCGATGAAAGTTTTTCTAAATCGTTTGCCATGACAAACTCCTTGTTCTTGATTATGATTTATTTGTCGGTTTAAGATTAGTTGTTCACTATTATGAATTATTTTCTTGATATATTAACTTGCTTTTTAACAGATTTAAATAGAATGTCAATGATAAAATTTATCTTAATACAATAAAACAGGTGCTATAAGTATTTTTATGGTTGACAGAACCTTTCTTTTTATTATAAATTATTAGCAACTGATTTGTTCATTATGCTGAATTTATGTTTTATTCCTGTCCTTATGGTGATTGTGATATAAGCATAGCTGTTAAAATATGATTTAATATTAAACTGGTTGCGCCAATGATGAAAAAAATGACCTCATACGGACACGACACCCCTCCCGGCCACGCCATTCCTGAAGAGACTCTTGTACGACTAAAAAAAGGCGATCCGTCAGTGCTGATTCCCTGTGATGATAATATCCAGCCGACTCCCAAAGTCCTGGCCGTCGAACCTCAAAAGTGCAACGGTTGCAAACTCTGTGAAATTGCATGTTCCCTTTTCCATGACGGTGAAGTCGATACTGCCCGGTCACGAATCCGAGTCCTCGAATGGAATTTGAAGGGAATATTTCTGCCTGTTTTATGCCAGCATTGCGCCGATGCTCCTTGCAGGGCAGCATGCCCGAAGGATGCCATATCCTGGCAGGACGATTGGGGAAGGGTTGTGATCGATTATGACCGTTGTGTGTCGTGTCAAATGTGCGTAGCTGCCTGCCCCTTCGGGGCCATCGGATTCGACAAGGCTCGTGAAGTTGTTTTTAAATGCGATTTGTGCGGCGGCCAGCCTCAATGCGTGAATTTTTGTGAACCCGGAGCGCTCACGTTCACATATGCCGACAGAATCCCGAATCCGAGAATTCGCCAGGCTGCCGGCATCATGAGGAGATATTAGATGACCTATTTTCAGGTAAACAGCAAATGCAACGGGTGTCTTGCCTGTTTACAAAATTGTCCCGCCAATGCGATTGATGTTAAGGACTCAGGCGCCAGGAGAAAACTGCTGCACAACATGGCGCGCTGCGTACGCTGCGGCAATTGCTGGCGCATATGTCCCCAACAGGCCATTGAATTTCAGCACATGCTGACAAACCACTGGGATGAAGTCGTTGAGCTGGATCTTATTCACTGCCAGGTATGCGAAGAGCCGCTCTATACTTCCGCCTTCAGAGAAACTCTCGCGGGGAAAATTGGCGCTTCGGAAACGCCATTGTGTTCCCGGCATAAAGAGGCTCTCACCCTGAAGGTCAGCGCCCATTTTGCCGCTTATAAATCAGGCCAAACGAGGTAATGTTATGATCGTCGGTGATATCAAACCAATAGAAGAGATCGTAGCCTCAATTTGCGGATATGAAAACATTCTGATTGTCGGTTGTGGAAGCTGCGTCTCCGTATGCCTTTCCGGCGGAGATCGTGAAGCGCAAATGCTGTCACAGGAACTCAAACGCAAGGTGCATTATGAAAATGCTCCGCCTGCCATTGCGGCAGGCAGCATTCTGAGACAATGCGAACTGGATCTCATCAAAGCCTACCACGAAGTACCCGCAGGAACCGATGCCGTGCTTTCTCTTGCCTGCGGAGCCGGCGTCCAAACCATGGCCGAAGCTTTAGATCCGCTGCCGGTAATTCCGGCATTAAATACAACCTTTTTAGGAGCATCCTTTGAGCCTGGGGTTTGGCAGGAAATGTGCGTAGGCTGCGGGAACTGCCTGTTGACCTATACCGGCGGCATATGCCCGATTGCCCGCTGCTCAAAAAGCCTGTTGCATGGACCGTGCGGAGGCACCAACGGCCGGAACTGCGAAGTGAGCCCGGATATCCCATGCGCCTGGGTTCAAATAATTGAGCGGCTTTCCAGGCAGAATAAACTTGATCTGCTCTCAGGAATACACGCAGCCAGGGACTGGAGGCCCGGGGGTGAGGCGGGCCCGCGCATCCGGCGGCGTACAGGTATCGGCGGCAGCCCAGGTATTTAGTTTCCATCCGGAAATGGCCCTTTTGTGCGATCTCTGTGTCAATCTGCGGGATTTCTTGTGCGGCATACATTAGTATACCTCCGCGCAATCCCTTGATTTCCTTGAGCTTGCCCAAAATTGCCTATTTCCGAATTGGAAACTCACATGTGTCTAAATTTGGTTTCCGGTTTTTCTCTTTTAACCAGAAACCCTAGTCTTTATTGGCTTTATGGTCAGCCAGAATCTTGGCCATGTATCCACCGATGCCCATTGGAGTCATATCTCTTCCGACCTGCAGTTTTTCCAGTGTATCCAAAAAGGCTTTGGCCGGGGGCGAAAGTTGCTGGTCTTTCAAGTAGGCAATGCTGACATCAAGATAAATCTTAGGCCCCTTCAAAGGGATCATTACCAGTTTGAGCTGCGATATCTCCTGGATAACAGCTTCCCGTACCAGAAATGAAACCCCTTCGCCCGCCTGCACCAGTTGTTTGATAAATTCGGCGTTGCTTGTTTCCATCAGAATATTGGGGCTGCAGTGATTTCTGGCAAATAAATAGTCGACCAGTCTGCGCGTTCCGGAGCCTTTATCCTTCATTATGAAGAGCTCTTGTGCCAGTTCTTTGAAAAAGATGGACTTTCTTTTCGCAAGGGGATGACCGGGGCCCACTATCAACGCCATTTCTTCCTTGCTGAAAGGAATAAAGTGGACTCCTTCAATTTCTTCAGCCTTGGCGATTATTGCTACTTCATTCTTGAATTCAAGCAGGCTTTGTCCCATTTCGCGGGAGCTGCCTTCGTTTAATTCAATCTTGATATTGGGGTGGCTGCGGTGAAAAGCGGATATCATCACCGGCATGAAATAGCGCGCATAAGCTTTTGTGGTGCCGATACGCAGTATGCCTCGATTGAGTTTGCGGATGTCGTCGATGGCATTTTCGATCTCTTTTTCCATTTCAAAGATGCTTTGCGCGTACTCAAACAAGGCATGTCCTTCACTGGTCAGGAAGACGGAACGCCCTATTTTTTTGAAAAGCTTCAGCCCGCAGAACTCTTCGAAGGCCTTGATTTGGGCGGTAACAGCCGGCTGGGAAATAAAGAGTTCGGCGGCGGCCCTGGTATAATTCAATGTTTTAGCCGCATGGTAAAATATTCGTAACTGATTGAAGTTCATCATGTCTTAAAACCTGAGCAGTCGTAAAAAAAATAAACGTATTTGGATAGAGGTAATTGCAAAAGTGATAAAACAAGAAAAACAAATCATTCCCACTGAAGTAGAAATAAAGTATTTTCAATATGTTGTAAAATTTTACGGATTCCCGTTGACACGGGAATGACAACTTTTACAATTCTCTCGATAGAAAAATGTTATCTATTTATGTTATCCATAAGCTTGGCTTATGGATAACATAAATAATATTGGTTTGACAGGATTTTTTTATTTGTCCATGATAAATCTGGTTTCCAACCCTATAACAAAGGAGGAAAAAGATGACCAAACAAACCGCAGGAAGATTCCCGGATCCCCATGATTATAAAGTCCCGCCCGAACTCGATGGATGGGAGGAGATGTACCCTTCCCACCATTTGTTCTCCGAGGACCGGAGTGAGTGGGAAAAACAGCAATTCTGGTACCTGGACAAGATTCATGCACCTGAACCAATGCCGCCCTTGGATTTGCTTTTTCAAGAGGCATGGCAGATCTCCCTTTCCCAATACACAACGCGCGTATTCTGCATACCCCCGGCCCAGGGGATTGCCCAGCGCATGGTGGGTTGCTACATGTACATCTGCGCCATCGCCCCGCCGCCGGATGCGATCATCGGTGAAAAAGCGGGTCATTTCCAAAAGCGCGTTTTTTATGTTTTCGACCATTATCAGGAACTGTGGGACAAATGGTTGACCAAATTCAACGCCCTTGGCGAGGAGATGAAGAATCTTAATGTCCCGTCGCAACTGCCCAAGTATGTGCCGGATGAGGAGGTTTTACCAGCCCCCACGGGTTGCTACGTCTCCTATGATGTGATCTCATCCTTTGACAAACTGGTCAACATGATGTTCAAGGGCTGGCAATACCACTTCGAGATGCTCAACTTAACCTATCTGGCCTACCTCATGTTTGGCGATGTTACCCGCAAATTGTTCCCGGGCATCAGCGAAAGCGCCATAGGCAAGATGGTTGCCGGCGCCTACGTATCTATGTTCCGACCGGAAGAAGAACTCTGCCGCCTGGCCCGTTTGGCGGTGGCTTCACGGGACGTTGCCAAGGTGCTCAAAAGCGACAAGTCGGTGGATGCCAAAAAAGCGGAATTAGAGAAGATACCCGACGGCCGGCAATGGCTGAAAGAATACACAAAAACCCAGGACCCCTGGTTTTTTGTTTCCAACGGGAGTGGTTGGCTTCACCATGAAGGCAGCTGGATCGACACCCCTGACATTCCTTACGGATATATCAAAAGCTACGTAGAACGGCTCGAAAAAGGCGAGACCATCGAACGTAACCTTGATAAAATTGACCAGGAAAGAGATCGCATCGTTGCCGAGTATCGAGGCCTTATCAAGTCCGACGAGGATCGGCAGTCTTTTGACAATGCCTTCAATACCGTCCGAACCATCTATCGCTATGCCGAAGACCATCTTTTCTGGGTGGAACACTGGTTCCATACCATCTGGTTCAGCAAGGTGCGGCAATTCGGCCAGTTGCTTGTTAACGGCAACATGCTGAAGCAGGTTGATGACATCTTCATGTTCAATCGCTACGAAATCCCGCAGATGCTCACCGAACTGGTTACCAGCTGGGCTCTGGGGGTGGATATCCCCACCAGAGGCTCTTACTATAAGGCTAAAGTCTCCAAACGGCGCAAGATCCTGGCTATCGCCCAGGAGTGGGCTCCGACACCGGCTTTGGGTATACCGCCGGCGGAAATTGCCGAACCCTTTACCATCATGCTGTGGGGTGTTACCACAGACAGAGTCAAGGAATGGCTAAGCGGCATAGATGCAGCCGCATCAGACACTGCTGCCTCGGTCGTCAAGGGCTTTGCTTCATCGGCAGGCGTGGCCGAAGGCCCCGCGCGGGTACTCAAACGACTGAAAGATATCGTCGATCTGCAGCCGGGCGAGGTTCTGGTCTGCCCCTCCACCAACCCATCGTGGGCGCCCGTATTCACCAAGATTAAAGCTACCGTTACCGACATTGGCGGGTTGACCAGCCATGCGGCTATTGTATGCCGGGAATACGGCGTACCGGCGGTTACCGGTTGCGGGATTGCCACCACAACCATTAAAAGCGGTGACATTGTCCGTGTCGACGGCGATACAGGAACGGTTACCATCGTCAAAAGAGCCGCTTAATGAATCTATCGGCGCTGATTATTAACATGGTTTTTGATCTCACGATTCAGCATCGCTGATCTTCCAAACGCCCCCTCGACCATTTGAGGGGGCGTTTTGAGTGAGCCAAGAGACCTTTGAAGAACGCCCAATTTTGTCTAAGTACAAGGAAGGCGAAAATTTTAACCGCAGGAATACGTTGAGTATTTCGAGGATTGAAATTTGAGCCTGACGCAGTAATCGGGCAAAAGGGGGTGTTATGCAAAGGTCTCGCCAAGAGAAGGAGACCAAGTGTGCTACGTCCTTGACTTTGGAATAATTGACAAACATTCAATCGATACGGTGGGCGGAAAGAACGCCAGCCTTGGCGAGATGATCAAGGCCGGTATCCGGGTGCCGCCCGGCTTTGCCGTTACTACCGACAGTTACAAGGATTTTATTTCCGATACCGGTATCAAAGAGGAGATCTATCGTATCCTTTGCGGTTTGAACCCCGAAGATACGGCAGCATTGAACAATGCTGCTGACGAAGTTCAGACGCTGATCAAAAAAACGCCGATTTCATCGGGGATACAGGAGGCGATTACCGCCAATTATGCTCAAATTTGCGACAGTTGCGGGGTGGCGGACCTGCCTGTGGCCGTGCGCTCCAGTGCCACAGCCGAAGATCTGCCCACCGCCAGTTTCGCCGGTCAGCAGGATACTTATCTCTGGATTCAGGGCAGCGCACAGGTGATTGAAAGCGTACGCAAATGCTGGGCCAGTCTGTTTACGCCACGCGCAATCGCCTACCGCCTGAAAAACAAATTCTCCCACGAAAAGGTGTGGATAAGCGTGGGAGTTCAGAAAATGGTCAATTCAAAAACGGCCGGGGTGATGTTTACCTTAAATCCCACCAATGGCGATCTGTCCAAGGTGCTTATCGAAGGCAGTTGGGGGCTTGGTGAAACCGTTGTTTCCGGTTCGGTCAACCCTGACAAATTCGTCATTGACAAAGTGCTGATGGAAGCTTCTGAAAAGACCATCTCCACCAAACACATCGAATGCGTATATGATCCGGTCAATGGGGGGGTGATAAATTCCGATGTGGACCCCGATATGCAGTGCATCTGCTGCCTGGCAGGTGAGGAGATAAATGAACTGGTCAGGATTGCCAAGATTATTGAAAAGCACTACGGCCGTCCAATGGATATCGAGTGGGCTATCGACAAAGATTTTGCTTTCCCCGAAAATATCTTTATTGTGCAGGCCCGTCCGGAAACCGTCTGGAGCCGGCGGGAAAAAAAGCCGCTTCTCGGCGCCAAAAGCGGTTATCAGCTCTTGATGGAGCAGGCAATGAAAGTAATTAAAGTAGAAGCATAAATATTAACGAAGAGGTGGAAAAAGAAGAATTAGTAGCAGGTCATATCAATAGCCAATGTAAACAATATTAGGAGGATAATTGAATCATGAAAGACATGCGGGATTTTATTGCTGAAGCAGAAAAAGCGGGGATTCTCAAACGGATTAAAGCTAAAGTGGACTGGAACCTGGAGTTGTCTCATATTGCAAAACTCAACGAAGAGCAGCAGGGACCGGCACTCCTTTTTGAAAACGTCAAGGATTACAAGACACCGGTGATCACGAGTGTCTGCACAACCACTGAAAGACTTGCGCTTATCATGGGGTTGCCGAAAGACTCGAGTCTGACCGATCTTTATAAAGAGTGGGCCAGGCTGGGTGAAAACCTGGTTCCGCCAAAATGGGTCGATGCCGCCAAGGCGCCCTGCAAGGAAAACATTCTGAAAGGCAAAAAAATCGATCTGTACAAGTTTCCCGTGCCCCACTATTATCCGCTGGATGGGGGGCGCTATTTCGGTACTGCCCACTTCATCATCAGCAAGGATCCTGATACAGGATGGGTCAATCTGGGAACATACCGGAGCCAGCTTCTGGGCAAAAACAAGCTCGGCACACAGTTCATCAAAGGGAAGCATGCCGACATCATGTTGAAGAAATACCAGGCCATGGGCAAACCAATGCCTGTGGCATCCGTTGTCGGGTGTGATCCGCTGCTGTTTATTCTGGGCGCGGCCCGCGTATCGGCCTTCGTATCCGAATATGATGTTGCCGGGGCCCTGCGCGGCGAACCGGTTGAAGTAGTCAGGGGTGAGACCGTCGATCTGCCGATCCCCGCCCACGCCGAGATCGTGGTGGAAGGTGAAGTTGACGCCAATAAGTTCATGGATGAAGGGCCCTTCGGTGAATACACCGGCTATTACTCCGGCGTGGGCACGGACCCCCGCAATTTCATTGACGTCAAATGCATCACCCATCGCAATAACCCGATCATGTGGGGAACCACCGTGGGCAGGGCCGTAACCGACACGCATATGACTATGGCGCTCTCCTACGGGGCTACCCTCTGGCAGCAACTGCTTGCCATGAAGATTCCGGGCCTGAAAGCCGTGTACTGTCCGCCCGAAGGTTCGGGCCGATTTTTGGCGATCATTTCAATGAAGCAGATGTACCCGGGGCATGTGGATCAGGTGCTGACCGCCTCCATCTCGACCGAAATGGGCGCTTACGGGTTAAAGACAGTCATCGTAGTGGACGAAGATATCGATCCCTGGGATATCCCCCGGGTCATGTACGCCTTAAGTTTCCGCTTTCAGCCCAACCGCTGCCAGGTAATCAAACGCGGCCGTTCCACGCCGCTGGATCCCTCACTCCCAATTAATGCGAGGGAGATTACCGGCCGGCTGCTGCTGGATGCCACTATCCCGTATGAATGGAAAGAGAAGCCGATTCCCATCGAGCTGGATAAGGAGATGGTCAAGAGGGTCAAAGCCCGCTGGTCGGAATTAGGGTTGTAGATAGGTAAAAGGAGATAAAAACATGTCCGACACCAGTTTGTTAGACGGCAAGAAGATTCTGATTGTAGATGATGAACCGGATGTTCTGGAGGTGTTGGAAGAGCTGTTGGATATGTGTGAAGTGGTTACCGCCTCAACGTTTGAAAAGGCCAAAGAGCTGATGGAGTCCCGAAGTTTCGATATTGCCATCTTAGATATAATGGGCGTGGATGGCTACGGCCTTTTGAGTATCGCCAAACGGCGACGGATCCCGGCGGTCATGTTGACGGCTCATGCATTTACGCCACGGAATCTGGTCAGAACCATAAGAGAGGGAGGTTGCGCCTATATCCCCAAAGAGGAGATGAGCGGCATCGCCGGGTACCTGGTTGATGTCCTCAAGGCAGTAACCAGTGGGAACAACCCCTGGGACTCCTGGCAAAACAGGCTGCCGACCTCCTATTTCGAAAAGCGATGGGGGGCGGCCTGGGCGGATGCAGATAAGGAGTTCTGGGCAAATTTCAAAGCCGGCCTTAAAGCCAGGCGTTCCGGCCCAACGAATTCTGATCAGTAGTATTGAACTTTGGGCAATGATGCCATTCCTTAAGGAGGTAAGTTTTGAAACCGATTCGTTATAAAAAAGAGATGGTCGATGAGTTCCTGCGTGACGGATACTGGACCCAGGAACTTTTTTACGATTTTTATGAACGCAACGCCCGTGAACTGGGTGACCGGGAAGCGCTGGTGGATTCCAAATACAGGGTTACCTGGAGCGAGGCCAAGAAACTGGTGGACGCCATAGCTATTTCATGGGTCGATTTGGGAATCCCCAAATTTTCGCGCATCATCATTCAATCCCCGAACAGCGTCTTCGGTTTTTTGGCGAGAATAGCAGCCGAACGGGCCGGACTCATTTCACTGACCGTCTATCCTTATTTGCGTCAGTTGGAACTGGAATATATGGTGAAGCGCACCGAGGCCGTCTCTGTTGTGATACCCAACGTGTACCGCAATTTTGATTACCTGGAAATGTATAAGGGACTCCAGGAGCAGTTTCCACACCTGCAGTATATATTCCTGTTTGACGATGAAGTGCCTCTCAATGCTCCCGGAAGGACCTATTCCCTGACTTCCATGGCCAAGGAGCGGGTTAAGAAACCTGTGGATAAGGCTAAACTTGAGGAAAGACGCCTGGATCCAATCTGGAATATATCTCTGCTGACTACCACCAGCGGCACCACCGGAATCCCCAAGCTAGTGGAATGGCCCGCGGCTCCAAGGGTGTGTACCTCCAAGGGGCGGGTGGACATATGGAAGCTGACAAAGGACGATATCACAATGGCAATTGCTCCCCATGCCGGCGGAGCGGCCGGGACCTTGACTTATTTTGCCGCGCCAATTGCCGGAGCGAAAACGGTCATGTTGGAGGAGTTCACCCCTGAAGACGCCCTTGCGCTCATCGAAAAAGAAAAAGCCACGGCCATTGGTGTGGTTCCGACTCACCTGATCCGCATGCTGGAAGCCAATCCGGCCAGGTACGATTTGAGTTCTCTGCGCTTCATCCGCTCTGCCGGCGGTTATCTTTCGCCCCAGGTAGCCGAAGAGGCGGAAGACGCTTTCAAAGCGGTCATTACCTCCGATCTGGGCACCCAGGACAAAGGTTCCGTATCCGGCTGCCGGATAGAAGACAGCAAGGAACTGCGCCGCCGCACGGTGGGGCGAATGCTGCCAGGTAACAAGGTGAGGCTGGTGGACGAACAGGGCAAGGAAGTTGCGGACGGCGAACCGGGTATTCTCTATTTCCGCGGCCCCCATGCGCCGGCCGGATATTACCGGGATGAGGAGCTCACCGCCACCGTTTTTGACAAAGAGGGCTGGTGTACCACTGAAGACATCGTCAAGTTCGATGAAGGATGCCTCTGGATTCTGGGGCGGGCCAAGGACATGGTTATCCGGGGCGGACAGAATATCTATCCGGCGGAAATCGAAGGACTGCTGAACGAACACCCCAAGGTCTCATCGGTGGCTATTGTGGGCTATCCGGACAGGGAAATGGGCGAGCGTTGCTGTGCGTATGTGATTCCAAAGCCGGGTGAAAGCTTCACCTTCAAGGAAATGGTGGGCTTTTTGAAAGGTAAGAAACTGGCCATGTTCAAGGTTCCGGAACGGTTGGAGATTGTTGCTGAATTTCCGGCGGTGGGCGATTCCGGCAAGATCAACAAAGAGACTTTGAAGAAAGAGATCGCTGCCAAGGTGGGACGCGGAGAATAGGGTCAGGAGCAACCTAATGCAAAAAAGAGTGTTGATCATTTCCACCTTGGATACCAAAAGCGCCGAGACCGAATATCTGAAGATGAAACTTTCATCCATAGGCCTCGATACTCTGGTGATGGATCTCTCAATGGGTGGTGAAGGGCTGTTTGCCGGCGATATTACTCCCCGTCAGGTGGCCGAAGCCGGAGGCAGCAGCCTCGAAGCGATTTGGAGTTCCAGGGAGCGGGCCAGGATTACTGCCATCATAATTGCAGGCGCCTCACGTCTGGCCGGACAATTCCTCGCAGCCGGTAAAATTGACGGCGTTGTGGGTGTAGGCGGTTCCACCGGTTCGCTCATGGCCACTGAGGTCATGCGCACATTGCCGTTCGGTTTACCCAAACTAATGATTTCCTCCACGGCCGCCCTGCCGGGACTCTCCACGCGCTATATCGGGACCGGGGATATCGCCCTGTTTCATTCGGTGGTTGAAATATCCGGGTTGAGCGATCTCTTGAAAAATGTGTTCGACCGGGCCGCCTTTGCAATGGCCGGGATGGTGTCGGAGGGCATCACCCCGCCAAGGGCTGGCATGGGCAAGGCAATCGCCCTGACCATGCTGGGGCCGTGTGAAAAATGCGCCAGTCTGGTTCGCTTGGGGTTGGAACAGGCTGGTTATCAGGTCATCGGTTTTTCCGCGGCCGGAATCGGCGACCGGGCCATGGAGACAATGATCGCAGAAGGTCTTTTTCATGGTGTGATAGACCTCGCACCAGGAGGAGTTGGGGAGCATCTTTTCGGGTATATGCGTGATGCCGGCCCAAACCGGATGGAATCGGCCGGTTTGGCTGGCATACCGCAGGTGATCTCAAGCTGCAGTGTAAACCACATGACTCCGTCCAAATCTAAATATAAACCGGATTTTGATCAACGCCGCAAATACGATCTTGACAAATACCGGGCCTGGTTAAGGCTTAACCCGGATGAATTGAAATCCGTTGCGGAAACCTTTGCCGTAAAATTAAATTTGGCAAAAGGGCCGGTTAAAGTGATTATTCCCCAAAAAGGCTGGTCGGGTGTGGACCGGCCGGGACAGCCGACCTACGACCCGGCGGAGGATCGTGTTTTTGTTGATACCCTGAAAGCACGTCTGAACCCGCAAATAGAGATTTTGGAAGTGGATGCCAATATGGAAGAACCGCAATTTGCCCAGGCGGTGATTAATCTGGCTTTCAATATATTTTAGTAACAGAGACAACGAAAATTCATGAATGAAATGTTTGAAAAAGAACTTTTGATGGCCGCCGAACCTTATCTGCAAAGCGGACGAAAAGGCGACATGGAGCATACCTTGCGGGCCGTGGATTACGGCAAGTATCTGCTGGAGCATGAGCCGGGAGATCCGGCGATCGTCCTGCCGTGCTTATATCTGCATGATATCGGCTGGAGCAGGGTGAACTATCAGGATTTCGTCGACGCCACGCCGACTCAGAAAAAGAATTGTTTAAGCATGCAGAGTCATATGCAGGAAAGCGCGAAGCTGGCCTCAGGTATTCTGGAGAGACTGAATTACGATTCTGACAGACGTGACCGGATTGTGGCTATCATTGCCGTGCATGATCAACCGGAAGCAATAATTGCCATGCAGGATCTGAACGCTACTTTGGTGATGGAAGCTGACCGCCTGGACCGCTACGGTCAGGAGAGCGTCAGCCGCTATAAGGCGATGTTCGGGGATGCCTATACTGCCTGGAAAGAGGCCAAGACCGTGCGACTGGAAGGACTGGATGCCTGGTTCAGGACAGAAACAGCTAAGACCCTGTCTCGTAAATTAGCCCTTGAAATAGGACTGTTTGAGCCCTGAGCATTCAAACAGAGCAATATCAATCCGATTGAAGGAGCGACCTTGTCCGATAATGCGTTTATGGTGGAAACCAGTACAGGCGCCTATGACATCCAGGCCGAGGTGCGATGGATCGGAACGGATCTGCTGGTTGCCATCTGGGGAGGCGAAAAGCCGCACATCGGAGCTGTGGCCGTGGCCCAGCCGCGGCCCAGTTTAAGGGATCCTAATGTTTTAAGCGCCACGGCCTCGGTGATTTGCCTGCCTGCCCACAAAGAAGATGAACTCGCCAAGACGGTTGCCGAAACTTTGGCTGCGGCGTTCAATACTCCGGTGGTGGTGACCGCCGGCATTCACTGGAACGACATCCCCCAGGCTGGAATAGAACGGGTGATTGCAAACAGCAAAACTTTGGTGAGTTTGATCCTGGAGCAGGCCTCAACCAGGTGGACACTGTTGGCAGAACTTGCAAAAAGCCATTGATTGCACCGGTATGGGAAGCGACGGCTCAAAATATGGAAGGTAAAAGCATGAAAAATCGAATTATTGTTGGAATGTCAGGAGCAAGCGGCGTCATTTACGGGGTGCGACTTCTGGAACTGTTGCGCGATACCGAATATGAAACGCATCTGATCATCAGCGAGGCAGGCAAACTCAACATCAGGATCGAAACCGATTATAAGGTTGAGAATGTGCTGGCTATGGCCGATGTTACATACGAACATGGCAATATCGCAGCGGCTGTGGCCAGCGGTTCATTTTTGACCGCCGGCATGGTTGTGGCTCCCTGTACCATCAAGACATTGTCGGGGATTGCAAACTCCTACACCGAAAACCTGTTGGTCAGGGCGGCCGATGTGTGTCTGAAGGAAAAGCGGAAACTGGTGCTGGTGGTGCGCGAAACCCCCCTGCATAAAGGCCATCTGCGCTTAATGGCCCAGGCGGCCGACATGGGCGCCCATATCCTGCCCCCTGTGCCCTCTTTTTACCATCATCCCAAAACAATCCAGGACATCATCGATCAGACCATCGGCAAAATCTTTGATTACATGGGCATCGAACACAATTTATTCCAGCGCTGGGGGGAGGATGAAAATAAAGACGCGCCCTCCGGCATGCTGAAGGTCTGTTGAAACGAGACCCTCTCCTCATTATCGGATCAGGATATCGGGAAGCATTGAAAGTGAGGATATCTGAAACGTTGCTATATCAGCATACTCTCCGGTGACGAGGCTTTCTCCGCCGGAAAGAAAACAGGAAGCTATGGGCACACGGTCTGCTGCGAGGATATCATTGAGTGAATCACCGACAAATAATGTTCTGTCAGCAGGGGCACAAAGCTTTTTTATAGCCAGTTTTAAACTTTCGGGGCGAGGTTTGAGATATTCGACATCGTTTCTTGACAGAACTATTTCAAAGTGTCCGGCAAGGCCGAATTTTTCCAGTACCGTTTCTGACGCATGGGCTCCGCAATTGCTCACCACCCCCATCCGGTATCTGCAATCCGAAAGCCGGGTCAGTATATCCACTGTATCCGGATATGGCGCCCAACGGCTCAAAGCATCCCGGTCATATCTCTCGTAAACGGCAGCAAGCTGGTCAAACAGACTGTTTGAATCTGCTGTCTTCCATCCGCCTGTGATATCACGGGTATTATTATACAGACCGGCATAACCCGGCGATTGCCCGTAAAGAGCAGGATCAATGCCGGCGCTTACCAGGACCTGAAGAATTTCTTGAACAGCATCATTGAGGCGCCATTGAAAATCAACAAGCGTCCCTTCAAGATCAAACAGTATGACATCGAATTTTCTTTCGGAAGCCATAAAGTAGCCATCTCCTTGGAAAAGAATTTTGTTATCCGGTTATTTTTTCAATCTTGAAAATAACAGGTTTAAACCAGTCGGTGCACCCTGAAATTGTCAATCCTTTTTCCTTGAACCAGGGGAATTGAGCACCGTTGATGATAGCAATAATATCTTTTCTTAGATCTGCCCAGGCCCAGTGGCAGAAGTTTTCAGGCATGTGAAATTCGGAATAGACCAGGAACTCATCTCCTTCCTTGAATATACTGCACAGGCTGCTGCTCTTCGTAGCGTCTTTCATGTAGCCGTCAATAATATCCTGGTTAAGGGACCTTTTGATAACGGTAATCTTGCATTTTGGATTCTGAATCATTGGATTGATCCTTTCTTTTTTATCTACCCAATCGGGTTTATCGCCGGTTATACACCGGTAATAAGCATTTATAAAATTGAAACTTGCAATTTGTCAAGTCAAGCCCGTTGAACCTAAACGGCAAACGCTGTGGTCTCTTTATCCTGATCTCTTTATCCTTGACAACCAACTCCCCATTTGCCATATCTCGGCGTCCTGAAAGAAAATTTTTATTATTGATGAATATTTAAAGTAGCGGGGATTTCGACAGGACTTCAAAGCTTGAAAGGAAGAAAAATATGACTCCTAAAGCCTGGAAATTGATTCAAAGCCGGATCGACCGCCGGTTCCCTATTTTCAATCTGCGGATCGACCGCGCTTGTTCGCCGCGTACTGCCGTCGAACATGATTTCTATGTTTTGGAAGCGGCTGATTGGGTTAACGTGATTCCCCTGACATCCGGCGGGGATGTGGTGCTGGTGCGCCAATATCGTCATGGATTGCGGGACCTTTGTCTCGAAATCCCGGGAGGGATTATAGAAGCAGGCGATTCCCCCAAAGAGGCCGCTCATCGCGAATTGTTTGAAGAGACCGGTTATCAGGCAGCAGAGATGCTGCCCCTCGATTATATTTATCCTAACCCCGCATTTTTAAATAACAGATGCTATACTTTCCTGGCCGGGAATGCGACATTGAAAGGCCGTCAGATACAGGATGAAAAAGAAGATATCGAAGTCATCCTCAAACCCTTGAAAGAGATCCCAGCCCTGATCCGGGAGGGGAATATCCGCCACTCCCTGGTAGTGGCTGCCTTTTACCGTTATTTTATGGAGTGTCAATCACCCGTCTGAAGTCTCCCTATGATTGAACTGGAAACAGCGGGTGAATTCCCCGCTGCTTTTATCGGTGTTAACGGTCTCTGTTCTGTTTCAAAAATCTTTTAGCTCGTGGATTACCTAGTTTTGCTGCAGCCTCCATGTCCGCAAAGAGTTCTACTTTACGATTAAGCTTTTCATATGAAAGAGCACGAAAATAATAAGCATTCTCAAGCGCAAAATGGGGATTTGATCCAATAAACAAGTTTAGATCATTAATTGCTTCCTGAAATTTATTAAGGTGATAAAAAACAATTCCTCTGTTTATATAGGCTCTCACATATTTTGGATCAATATCAATTGCTTTATTTAAATCAGTCAAGGCATCCGGGTATTTTTTTAAATTAAGGAACGCAAAACCGCGATTGACATAAAAATCATTGTTATATGGATTTATTTCAATTGCCCTGTCACAATCCTTTATGTTATCCAACCCGGCTTTTCCGGACATGTGATATGCCAGACAGCGATTGCTGTAGGGATATCCCCAATTAGGATTGAGTTTAATTGCCATGTCGAAATTTTCAATTGCCTGTGAATATGCCTTTTCTGCAAGATGGCAAAGGCCTCTTACATGATAAGCCTTATCACTTTTGGGATTTATTTCTATCGCTCTGTTAACATCCTTAATTGCCTGATCATAATAACGGCTTTTATAATACGCAAAACCCCGATTAACGTAAGCACCAGCATTATTTGGCACCAATTCAATAGCTTTATTGCAATCATTGATTCCTTTTTGCGGTTGGTCTGCCTTGGCGTATGCAAAGCCCCGAACGCTATAGGCCCTCGCATATTGAGGATTCAGTTCTATTGCTTTATCGAAGGCTGTAATTGCATCCTGAAGTTGACCGGCAACCATCATGGAATTTCCTTTGTCGAACCAGTCAACGGCATTTAACTCATTTGTTAAGGCAATATATTGTTTGTTCCCTTCTTCTTTTTGCTTGCTGTCAGGCGCAGTTTTAAGCTCTTTTTTTAACCTCTCGACTTCCAATAATAATTCCTTTGTTCTTTTTTTGGATTCTTCCAACTCGCTTATGTTCTGACGCTCCTCTTTCAAACTTGCTATTGATTTCTCCAGCTCTTTTGGATCGACTTGAATTTTGGCAACGATAAAATACGTTTGGCCGTCCCATTTCTCTGTAATTATCTGAGCTCTTACTATGCCTGCGGATAAAGCGATAATCTGGTCTCTTGTCACTTCATAATTTATAACCTCGGTATTTCTCTCAAGGTATGTGCCCAATTCTTCAAGCAGAAGGCTCTTGACCTGTTCCAGGGAAATTGTACGGCAGGATATTTTGCTGTCAGCCTCGCTGGCTTGATATGAATATTCTTTTTGGTATGTTACTAAATTAGCAGATGCTCTGAGAGGTATAAGCGCAACCAATATCAGCGTAATAAAAAATATTTTAATATGGTTTCCATTCATTTTCCCCCCCTAAATCAAGAAAAAATCAATTTGAGCTATCTTTTCAGCCTTTTTTCCCCGCAGTAAATAAAAAGCCCGGCATCCCTTGCAAGGCATGCAATTGTAATATTAAGCTCTGTCGCGAGTTTTACGGCAAGATCGGTAGGGCGGGAGATGGCAAGTATTACAGGTATATTCGCCCTGGCCGCTTTCTGGACAAGCTCAAAGCTTACCCGCGAAGAAAGAACCAACAATGAGGCCTTCTCAAGTTTTCTATTAAGTAAAAGCTTTCCAATTGCTTTATCGAGAGCATTATGGCGGCCGACATCTTCAGCAGCCGCAAGCAGCCTGCAACCTGATGTGTAAAGAGCAGCAGCATGGGATGCGTGCGTTTCCTTTCTTAATGGCTGGTGTTCGGAAAGGGATTCAAGGCAAAGCAGGGCCTTATTAATGTCAATTTTAATTCTATCCGACAAGGGACTGATTGTTTGATTGATATCCTTAATGAGCTCCTTCCCGCATAATCCACAGCTTGTCTGACTGATAAAGCCTTTTCTTTCAAGCAGATCCGATACCGCTTTATTTCTTGACGGAGTAAGAATGACCGTTACAACATTTGTATCTTCTCCATCACAGAAGGCGAGGGTTTTGAAATCATCGACGGAATCGACTATTCCCTCGGCAAGGCAAAAACCAGCAACATGGGAAATTTCGTCGCCCGGTGTCCGCATGACAACCGAATAGGGTTTGCCCTGTATTCGTATGGAAAGAGGCTCTTCGCCTATCAGGAGATGCCTAACAGGAATGTCTGTTCCATTCTTCCATTGTAAAACCTGATTGCCTGATAAAAGAAACTCTATTTTATCTCCGGAATGGATGACTCCTCCTTCAAGCACTTTCGCGAAGACCCCCTCTCTTGGCATTATGCAATCTCCTGCCTGGTAGAAGATCGCACATTTCTTTTTGCACTCTTTTCCGATCTGGGTTATTTCAACAAGAGCTTTTTCGCCGAGCTTAAGTTGTGTTCCGACAGGTATATTTTTCCAGTCTATGCCTGTTGTTGCGATATTTTCCGCAAAATCACCGAATGTGACATCAAGCCCCCGGCTTCTCGCTTTTTCTATGCTTTCGGATGCAAGAAAACAGACCTGCCTGTGCCATTTGCCTGCGTGAGCATCACCGTTTAGGCCGTGACCAGCTATAAGTTCAGCTTCCCGTACGCAGGTTTTTTTAGTTCCCTTTTTCCTGCTGGTCGCTATCGATACAATTTTCATATTTTATTAAATGTCATTTGTTTTCGATCACTTGAATCCTTGAACCCTTGAACCCTCACTAACTGTTGCATTCACAGACAGCAGGAGATTTATATTCCCTCCAGAAAGCGTTAATTAGAAAAATAGCCAGAATAGCAGCAGCAAAAACTTCCAATTGAAAAGGCA
>JAABQB010000036.1 GCA_011391695.1 Desulfobacteraceae bacterium
GCTGCTTGCGGCGGGGAGCTTCAAACTTAATCGCTTGAATTTTCATTCTTTTTAGATTAAGACGTTTCTAATCATAAACAATTTATTTATACATCCGACTCTATGCAAATAAACCTCAATCAACTCAGAACCTTCTTTCTGGTTGCCCGGGAAAAAAGCTTCACAAAAGTTGCGGAATTATCATGCATTACGCAGCCGGCCGTGACCATGCAGATCAAAGCCCTGGAGCATTCCCTGGGCGTTACCCTTTTCAGGAAAGGCAGCAAAACACCCGAGTTGACCGACACCGGTGAAGTGCTTTTGAATTACGCCGCCCGGATATTCCCCGTGGTGGAAGAAATGGAATATGTGCTTGAAGGTTATGCAGACCTGAGTCGAGGGTCCTTGACCATTGGCACAACGCGCAGTTTTGCGCGCCACCTGATGCCCGGATTGCTGGCTCTTTTTCAAGAACGCTGTCCCAAGGTAAAAGTGATTCTAAAAGAAGGCAGCTCGCAGGAAATAGCCGAAGGCCTTGAAAAGTTCAAATACGACCTGGGGGTCATCGGCCGGATCCCGGAATGCAACCGGCTGAAAGTCATCCCCTACACCAAAGAGGAGTTTTGCCTGGTGCTTTCACCTGGCCATCGATTGGCCGGACGCAAGCAGGTGTCACTGCGGGAGTTGCAAACCGAGCCGATCATCATCCGCGAAAGCGGCTCCGGGTCCCGGTATGCCGTGCTTTCCCTCCTGGAAGAACACAAGGTGAAACCGTCCGTTCTGATCGAGGCCGGAAGTGTCGAATTTATCAAAGAGTACATTATCAAGCAAAAAGGGATCTCTTTTTTATATAAACCCGAAATCCAACTGGAAGCCAAAATGGGCCTTTTAAAATCCGTGGCGATTAAGGAAGGGCCGATTTTCGTACAGACCGACATCGTTTTTTCACGGGATATGGACCCATCCCCCACAGCCAAAGTCTTTCTGGACTTGGTCACAACTGAGAGCTAACAACATGTTATGGTCCCGCTTCATCAGCCGCCTTTTTAAAGAAGCAAAGCCCTATCTGCAGGCGCGGGATGATTTCAAGCATGCCCGCATTTCCCACCAATACGCCCTGCTGCTCATGGGCCGTGAACAGGGCGATAAGAAGATCGTTGAACCGGCGGTGATTCTGCATGATGTCGGCTGGTCCTGTTTGGCTCCGCAGCAGATTGCCCTGGCCTACGGAGTCAAGGCCGGGGGCCTGGAGGCCCTGGAGCTTAACCGCATCCATGAAGTCCAAGGTGCCGTGATCGCCCGCCATATTTTGCAAACGCTTGATTATGACGCGGTTTCGACGGACCAAATCACCCTGATTGTCGAGCGGCATGATTCAGGCACGGAAATCGCGACAGCGGAAGAAGGCATGGTTAAGGATGCGGACAAGTTGTGGCGTTTTTCTCAAATCGGTTTTTGGAAAGAAGTCGAGCGACAGCAGGTGGGTGCGGAAGAACTATACCGGCATTTGGACAAGCATTTATGGACTTGGTTTTTTTCCTTGACAGCCAAGGAACTGGCCGAAAATGAACTCCGCCGGCGCGCTCAGGAGATGCGCCTGGTCCTGCCCGAGACTCCCGGTCATACTTCATAAGCATCGGCCGAACACGAGAGGATAATGATCGTTTTTTTCAGGATTTCAACCACAGGGTTTTTCCTAAAAAATACTAACCTGGAGAAGAAAATGTCTGTAATTACGGTTCTGCGGGTGCTTGCCACACACACTTTTTCATTTGTTGATCCAGAATATTTTTTGAGGACACACTTCCCGGGTCGTTAACGATATTGCCATCATGGGAACTCGTGAACAAAACACTCTGGGAAACATCGAAGGCGCTGGCAAACCTCATTTGCGGGAACTTTTCTTTGCAGGAAGGAATACATACAATCTCCTGTATTAAAAAATCCATACAGAATTCTATTTAAAAATCTGAAAAACTACAACACTTCGGGGATCTGATTCCAGTCTGTCGTATAAAAAGGAGAGCGCTTTTCAAAGACCGTATGCCATGATTTTGCTCCTGCAAGACCGGTTGCCGCGTAAGCCAGGGTGCCCGAACCCATTTTAAGATTGACGGCATCAAGTGTTTTCATCAGCTTTTCCGAGCGTTTCCTGTTTCTGTCGTCAAAAAGTCCCATTTGAATACGGATATCAGGCAACAGATCCCCGAACATGACACCCGCCCTTTTGTACATGCAGCCTTTCCTGTAAATCTCCTCAAGAGCCTCGCCTGCATACCGGATAAGTTCACCGGTATCAATGGTTGCAACAGGAAGATCTATTGTTTTGATCCTGAAATAAAAATCCTCTTTTTTGAAGCGGCTTGTATGAAGAAAAACAGAAATCGAACAGGTTGCCGCATTTCCCTTTCGCAGCTTTTCAGCGCCCATTGACACAAAGGTTGCCAGAGCTTCCTTTAGTTCCGAAAGGCTTTCGATCGGATGCCGGAATGTCCTTGAAACCGTAATCCCCTTCTTGGGCTGGGGACAGGTCTCAATCGAATAACAGGGAACCCCTTTTAACTCCTGTATTATCCTTGTACCACAGACTCCCATTTTGCGCTTTATCCGGTTTGTAAGGAGACTGTCGGCATCTCTTAGGTGAAGGGCGTTTTTTATACCGATTTTTTCAAGAAATCCGGAGTAACTGCTTCCTATGCCCCAGATATCCGACACTTTTGTTCCGGCAAGTATGCTCTCTTTGCGGGAAGATACAGTAAGATCCAGCACTCCTTTTGTTTCCGGGGATTTTTTTGCCGTTTTATTCGCAATCTTGGCAAGGGTTTTTGTTTCGGCTATGCCTATTGAGACGGGAATGCCTGTCCACTGTTTTACGGCGGAACAGATTCTGTGCCCGTAATAGGTAAGATTTTCGTTTCCGAACCCGGATAAATCAAGAAAAGCCTCATCAATGGAATAGATTTCAGTATCCTCTGCAAATCCGGAAAGGGTTTCCATAACCCGCTGTGACATGTCGCCGTAAAGCGCATAATTGGACGAGAAGACCTTTACCCTGTGCCTTTTTACCATGCCTGAGAGTTCAAATACGGGAGCGCCCATTTTTATGCCGAGCGCTTTTGCTTCGTTCGATCTTGAAACTACGCATCCGTCGTTGTTCGAAAGCACGACAACAGGCCTTCCCTCAAGCTTAGGGTTAAAAACCCGCTCGCATGAAACGTAAAAGTTGTTGCAATCGGCCAATGCAAAAACAGGAGGCATAATCATCCGTAACTTTTATCAGAGAGGATGTATGACATTTGTCACAACACCCCAGATATCAAAATTCATCTCTTTTTCTATTTCAATCGGTTTGAACTTATCGTTTTCAGGCATCAGATAAACCCTGCCCTTTTTCATTCTGATTCTTTTGACTGTTAGCTCACCGTCAATAACGGCGATTACAACTTTTTTATCTGCCGGCTCAAGGGAACGATCCACGATCAAAATATCATCGGGATGTATTCCTGCGTCAATCATGGAATCGCCCGCTACCCTTACAAAGAATGTTGCAGCAGGATGTTTTATAAGATACCTGTTTAAATCAAGCTTGCCTTCAATATAATCTTCGGCAGGAGACGGGAAACCGGCCGTAACAGGCACCATGAAGAGAGGTCTCTCGCATTTGGTTGTATTATCCGGATAATATATGGCTCCGACTTTTGTAACCATTCAAATCCCCCGTGGTTTCGTTAAAATTGTCCTGAAATCGGCTTGTTGAAGGAACTGATCCGCTTTTGCATGATGATACCATGCGGGAAATAAAAATTCAAACATTCGAACTCGAAGCCTCAAAATAAAAAATCAAAAAGACTGCTTAACCAAAAACCCGATCCTTAAATAAAGATCGGGCTCTGATTATTTCGTGCTTCATTCTCAGTCATTGCGGCTTACGTGGAAATATCAAATAAACCGTCAACGTATTTGCAGTAACTAAAAGTTGACAATGAAGACGGATTGGAATATTTTCTACTTGCGGTTTTTTTGGCGTAGCTACCACTCCCCCATAAAAAGGAGAATCATTCATGACGAAAGCAGAATTAGTTGATGCAATAGCCGCCGATGCAAAAATCTCAAAAGTTGCTGCTGGTGCCGCCCTGGATTCATTTACTAAAAATGTTACCAAGGCATTAAAATCGAAAGACGGTAAAGTTACTCTCGTTGGTTTTGGAACGTTCTCAAAAGCAAAACGCGCTGCTCGTAAGGGCAGAAATCCCCAGACCGGTGCTGCAATCAAAATCAAAGCACGCACCGTTGTAAAATTTAAGGCAGGAAAAAAGTTAAAGGAAGCTGTGTAGATCAGAAAACATTTTTTCCGCCAAAAAAACCGCAATTTTTAAGGAAAAGCCCACAAAGCAACAGCAGTCAGGTGATAATTGAGATGTGGATTGTCAGTTCAAACCTCCAGACATCTCAATCTCCCCCGGAATAAAAAACTGTGTTGCAAGAAAAATATCAACTGCCGAGCGGAATTCCTTTCATTCTGACACCTCAGTATTTAAGGCTCTTTTCCCAATTAGTTGGGAGAAAGGTGTCTATGATTCAAGGATTCAAGGATTCAAGGGTTCGGGTGTTTGTTTTCTAATGATTTTATCTGTTTTATCTTCGGCCTTCAGCATCCTCTCAATCCCGCCGCAGAGCGGGCGGGGAATGCGCTCGCTGTTTCGGTTCAAAAAATAATGAACAAGAATATCAAAGGAGAGAAGAAGTGAATGCAAGCAGAGTGCTGTATTTAAGCCGGAAAGACGTGGAATCTCTGAATATTCCCATGTCTGATATTATCGGTGCGCTGGATAACATGTTTCTTGAGAAGGGGGAAGGCCGGGTCGAAATGCCGCCCAAACCAGGAATCCACACGCGAGTTAATGCGTTCATCCATGCGATGCCGGCATACATACCGAGCATGAAGGCAGCAGGCGTGAAATGGATCTCCGGATATCCTGAAAATCAGAAGAAGAAACTTCCCTACATCAGCGGGCTGCTTATTTTAAACGACCCTGATACCGGTCTGCCTATCGCGATAATGGATGCAGCATGGATCACCGCACGTCGCACCGGCGCTGCAACCGCCATAGCTGCAAAATATCTGGCACGAAAGGAAAGTTCCTCCGTCGGTATTCTGGCCTGCGGCGTTCAGGGCAGAAATAATCTGGAAGCACTGGCATGCCTGTTCAAGATTTCCAAAATCAAGGCATTCGATTTATACCCGGAAATAGCCCAGCGGTACGCGAATGAGATGAAAGATGTCGTGCACGCCGACATAGAAGTAGTCAAGAGCCCTAAGGAGGCGGTGGTTGGTCTGGACATGGTAGTTACAAGCGGTCCGATACTGGAGAACCCATCTCCGATTATCGAGGCGGATTGGCTTGCCGAAGGAGCCTTTGCTTCGCCGGTTGATTTCGATTCATACTGGAAAGGCGAAGCGTTGAGACAGGCCGACAAGCTTGCTACAGATGATAAAGACCAGATGGAATATTATCGGACAGTAGGCTATTTCAAAAATACTCCCAAGCCATATGCTGATCTGGGTGAGATAGTTTCAGGCAAAAAACCAGGAAGAGAAAGAGCCGAAGAGCGTACGATCAGCATTAACCTAGGTATTGCGCTGGACGATATGGCAACGGCAATTCTGATTTACAAGAAAGCCGTACAACAGGGCATCGGAACCAAGCTTCTACTATAACTTAAAGGTGTTTTAAATGAATAAAACAGGATTTATAGGATACGGAAGCATGGGGGGCATGCTGATCAACGGATTCCTGATGTCAGGAGTTCTTGGGTCTGAAGAGACTGTTGTCTCTAACCGGACAATGGCGAAAATTGAAAATCTGGCACAGGAATGGAAGGAGATCACTCTAACAACCGACAACCGGAAAGTTGCAAGAGAATCTGATTTGTTATTCATCTGCGTTAGGCCTTTGGATGTACTGCCTGTTTTGCGTGAAATAAAGGGTGATCTGGCGAATTCAACGCATCTTGTTTCTATTGCCGGTTGTGTCACGATAAACGATATTGAAAGCATCTTTCCGGGACAGGTATCGAAGGTCATTCCAAGCATAACTTCAGAAGTCAGGGAAGGCATAGCCCTAGTTTGCCATAACCGGAAGGTGACAAGAGATAGAATCGAGTACCTTGAAAAATTTCTTGGCGCAATAAGCAGGGTCGTCCATGTCAAGGAAAATGATTTCGAGGTTGCAGCTGATTTTACAAGCTGCGCTCCGGGAATGATTGCCGCAATTTTTGATTGTTTTGTGAAGGCCGGTCTCAGGCATAGTGAAATTGAATCCGACACAGCCCAGAGATTGATTGTATCAACATTATTCGGTACCGCAAAACTTATGACAGAAAAAGGGATCGGTTTTTCGGAGTTAATAGGAAGAGTTGCAACAAAAGGCGGTATTACTGAAGAAGGAGTAAAAGTTCTGAATAATCATCTTCCGTCATGCTTTGATGAAGTTTTTCTTAAAACGTTGTCCAAGCACGACCTTGTAAAAGAGATGATAAAGAATCAGAGAATAATGGTTTCGTAAAAAGCTAATTTTATGCCTCGAACGGCATTCTATAGGCAACGAAGTCAAAACCAGGTATAATTAACATTATTAAAAGAATATTAGATAATTACGTCTGGTCTAAAAACTTGACTTCGTTGTAAGTCCAAATATGATCACTTAATGAACTTTTTAGGGAGCCGGAGGGAGATTTAATCGTGTTTGATATCCAGAACTATGCGAGCTTTGTGGCTGCAATTATAGTTTTCCAGTTGATTCCCGGGGCAGGAACACTCGTTATTCTCAACGCTACCGCGCGTAATGGCATTGGTGCGGGGCTTGGATCGGTCGGGGGTACCCTGGCTGGTGACTTCATATATATGGTCGCGGCTGTTGCCGGCCTGGCGGCAGTAATGAATGCAAACCCTGTTATGTTCAAGTGGCTTCAGTGGTTTGGAGCCGCCTACCTTTGCTGGATGGGTTTTCAACTGATACGTGCCCATATTGATAGCGACGTGAAAGTTGAAGAACCGATAAAAAAAAGCGGGTCTGTTTATTTTCGGCAGGCGTTTGCCGTCAGCCTCACAAATCCAAAGGTAGTTCTGTTCTTCGTTGCCTTCTTTCCACTTTTTCTGCGTGCCGACGCATCGCCTGTAACGCTGGGCGTAATGATGGCGCATGTTACTGTTATCAGTTTTATTTACCAGGCGGGACTTGTCTTCATTGGAAACGTGGTAGCACGCAGACTTTCGGCCCTGCCGTATGCGCGCAAACTGGCAACGCGCCTTGCAGGCATCGCTCTTATCGGTTTTGGAGTCAAGCTGGCGCTCGGGAATCGTTAAACTCGAAGTATTTTGACGGAAAATGTAACGAGACCTTTGAAGAACATTCAATTTTGCTCAAGTTCAAGGAAGGCGAGAATTTTAACCGCAGGAATACATTGATGTATTTCGAGGATTGAAATTTGAGCCTGACGCAGAAATCGGGCAAAAGGGGATGTTATGCAAAGGTTTCGTAGTCATGCTTCGCCCATGTAAACTTTGCGCACCATCTCATTTGTTTGCAGATTGGCTGCCGTGTCAGCCAGGGCAATTGATCCTGTCTGCAAAACATATCCCCGACTGGCCACCTGCAGAGCGATCCTTGCGTTTTGTTCAACCAGAAGAATGGTCATCCCGGAAGCATGCATTTGCCTGACATTTTCAAAAATGCTGTCCACAAGCACCGGGGCAAGGCCCATTGAAGGTTCATCCAGAAAAAGGACCTTGGGATTCGACATCATGGCCCGGCCCATGGCCAGCATCTGCTGCTCACCGCCGCTGAGAGTCCCGCCCAATTGTTTGCGCCGTTCTTTCAATCGCGGGAAAATATCAAACACCTTTGTCAAGTTGGTTCTGTTCAGTTGTTCATTTTTGACGGTAAATGCTCCCATCTCCAGATTTTCCTGAACAGTCAGGCGGCCGAATATGCGCCGGCCTTCCGGGACATGGATCATCCCTCTTGTCACGATCTGATGGGCCGGATACCTGGTCAGTTCGTCTCCTTCGAGCTGTACGGACCCGCTTCTGGGTTTCAAAATACCGCTTAAAGTTTTCAATGTCGTGCTTTTTCCTGCACCGTTAGCTCCGATCAATGTCACGATCTCTCCCTTGTCGACATTCAGGGAGAGGTCTTTGAGCGCATGTATCTTCCCGTAATAAACATTGATATTTTTGACTTCCAACAACGCCATAAACAGATGCTCCTTTATCACTGCATATTAATGGGCCTGGGCAGCGCTTCCTTGCCCGAGGTACGCTTCGATGACTTTTGGATTCCGCTTGATTTCATCCGGTGTGCCTTCAGCGAGTTTTTTACCGTAGTCCAAAACAGTTATTATCTCCGAAATCCCCATTACGACTCTCATCTGATGCTCAATCAGCATAATAGTGATTCCCAGATCGTCACGAAGGCTCTGAATGAAGTCGCACATAGCCTGCGTTTCTCCGGAATTCATGCCGGCCGTAGGTTCATCAAGGCACAATAATTTAGGTCTTGTAGCCAGAGCCCGCGCGATCTCGAGGCGTCTTTGATCGCCGTAAGGAAGGTGTTTGGAAAGCATGTTTGCCTTCGTTTCCAGGTTAACGAATTTGAGCAGACGATTGGCTTCAGCCTCAGCCTCCTGTTCTTCCTTTTTGACAAAGGGAGTATTCAGAATTATTCCAAGGTAACTCGATTTCAAGTGAGCATGCATACCAACGAGCACATTTTCGATAGCGGTCAAATCGGGGAAAAGACGGATATTCTGATAGGTCCGGGCGATTCCCAGGCGAACAATGCGGTCAGGCATAAGGCCGACTAAAGAATGATTTTCAAGCAATATTTCACCGGCCTCGGGTTTATAAAAACCGGTAATACAGTTGAAAAACGTCGTCTTTCCCGCGCCGTTCGGACCGATAACGCTGTGAATGGTCTTTTCCTTTATCTCTATATCCAGGCCATCCACGGCCACAAGACCGCCAAAGCGTTTGGTTGTGTTGCGTGATATTAATATCGGTGCCGTAGTAAACCCTCCTTCTTAAACGCTATAGGCGTTTCAAAGCTAACCAGTCGCTTCGTTTGTTTTATCCTCGTGCAACTCTCGTTTATGAGCCTCCTCCGGCCATAGTCCTTCCGGCCGGATCAGCATCATTACAACGAGGGCGATGCCATAAACCAGAAATCTGTATTCGGCAAATTCCCTTAAAAGTTCCGGGAGGCCGATGAGAGCGGCAGCACCGACAATTACGCCCGGGATACTGCCTATCCCCCCGAAAATAATCAGACAAACGATATTGATGGAGACCATAATATTGAAACTGTGAGGATAAATTGAGCCTATCTTGCTTCCGAAGATGACCCCGCTTAATGCCGCGAATCCAGCTCCAGTGCCGAAAGCCAGCAACTTATTCGATACAAGGTTGATGCCCATTGCCTGGGCAACATCTTCATCCTCGCGCATTGCTTTCCAGGCTCTGCCGATTCGTGAATCTTTCAGGCGCCAAGAGACAAAAATCACCAGCATGCATCCGGCGACAATGAGATAATAGATCTCCTGCGGTCCCTTAAAAACAAAGCCAAGCACCTGAGGTTTGGCAATTTGACCAATACCCTGAGATCCTCCCAGAAATGGACGCAAAGCATCTGAAAGAACCAGAAGACGAATGATTTCACCAAAGCCCATGGTGGCAATTGCCAGATAATCACCGCGCATCTTGAGAACAGGAACACCGAGAAGCACTCCGGCTAAAATACCAAAAAAGATGGCAAAGGGGATTGCAGACCAGAAAGACCAATTCAAATTCATAATTTCCGGTGATGTGATCAATGCGGTAACATAGGCCCCTATCGCAAAGAAAGCCACATAGCCCAGATCCAGCAAACCTGCGTATCCGACTACGATATTAAGGCCAAGTCCCAGGAGCACATAGAGGCCGACTATGGTCATGACTTCACTCATAAACAGTCCTAAACGCCAGGGCGCAATCAGAATAACGGCTAAAAGGATAATGGTACCTATCGTTCTCCAGGTTGATTGCTGTTTCTTCGGCAAACCCTGCCAACCTTGCCTTATTCCTCCGCCCTTGATTGACCATGATATGACTATCAGGGCAATAAAAATAAAAATCGAAAGGGCGCCTTTCAATGTCAGGCCGTCGCTCGTTAACAGCCATTCGCTGATCACATCCGGGAAATTATTGGCCAGAATTGGCCGGATGAGTTCCTGTAGAACACCAGCAAAAGCTGAACCCGCTAATGACCATAAAATGACCGTGCGGAGAAACTTAGGCAGAAGATAGAATAAACCGGTGAACAGACCGACGCCCATTCCGGCAATCAAAAGCAGGCGCAACCCGTCATTCCCCTGTACTCCGAATGTAAGTAAATTGTTAAGCAGCAAATCGGAAGCATTGATGAACATCAGCCTCAAATTGACATGTCTGCCCAAAATGATCAGCAGCACCAAGAAAAACGCGGTTGTCAATCCTGCAAACATACTGTTCGAAATGATCCACAGAGGCTTAGCCGGCGTAGTGCGTTCGGCCGCCAGGTAACATATAAAGAGCCCCGCGGCTAGGTAGAGGGCATGACCCATTGAGACAACATCAGCAATGATCTGGCGTTGCGTAAAGACCTCTATCATGCCTATTAACGCCGTCAGAATCAGGACAATGCCTCCAATGATTCCAACCTTTATTCCGTATCGCCAAATGGCACGAATCTGTTCCATTTCTTCTCTTTCGATTACAGGCGACTAAGCCTTTTTAACCGCTAAACGTTCTCCCAGAAGACCTGTGGGCCGGAAAATCAATACCAGTACAAGCACTAAAAAGGCAATGGCATCTTTGAGTTGGTAAGGTGCCGCAATATTGAAGCCGTCAAGGAATAAAGCGGGTCCGATGGATTCAAGCAGGCCGAGCAGGAGGCCTCCCAACATCGCGCCTGGAATATTGCCAATGCCGCCCAAAACAGCAGCGGTAAAAGCCTTGATTCCCGGAATAAAGCCCATCATGAAAAAAACCTGTTTGAACACCAGGGCATAAAGAACTCCGGCCGCTCCGGCAGCCGCGCCGCCGATAATAAAAGTGACTGAGATGGTCTTGTCTATATCCACACCCATTAAAGAAGCGGCTTCTTTGTCTTCAGAAACAGAACGGACAGCTTTGCCAATGCGTGTCCGTTGTATAAAAAGATAAAGGGCTACCATTACGAGCGCGGCCGCAAAAATGACGAAAACCTGGATTTTGCCTATTTCCAATCCTTTAAATAATGCCCATTTGCCTGAAAAGATCTCCCAAACCGGGTAGGCCTGGAAACCGGTGCCGTACAAACCTCGGAAAAGATACATCAGTGTGAAAGAGGCGCCTATGGCTGTAATGAGGGGAATCAGGCGCGGAGCGTTCCTTAAAGGACGATAGGCGATTCTTTCCAGAAGAAAGGCGATTAAAGTTGATATCGTCATGGAAACAATAAAAACAATAATCAGGCAAATAACAGGATGGCTTTCAAGCAGGCTGCTTCTATAGAAATAGGCGGCTACATAATAGGCCGTAAAGGGGCCGCTCATGAAGACTTCGCTGTGGGCAAAATTGATCATGCGCAGAACACCATAAACCAGGGTGTAGCCCATTGCGACCAGAGCGTATATGCTCCCTTGCGCAAGACCGTAGATAACGAAATCGAACCACTGTACAGGAGTGTATCTGCCGGCGCGGAGAGTCAGAATCGAGCCCAGAATTATAAAAACAAGCAGGGCAAACCCGATAAACCACATCACTATATCAGTTGCTGTAATTCTTTCTTTCCATCGCTGAAACTTTGTCGGCATGAAATTCCTTCCATATAATAAACCCGGTTTTGTCAGAAACAAAACCGGGTTTATATTCAGACAATCTTTAGTATGGTTTCCAGAAAGATTTTTTTGGCATTACTAAAGTTTTAACGTTTTCCGGGCTGGTCTTATAAACAGCAATGCGCGGATCGGCACAGTCTCCGTATTGATTACAATTGATACTGCCGGTGATGCCCTTCATATTCTTCGTAGCATAGAGAGCGTCCCTTAAGGCTTTGCGGCCTATATAGAGAGTTCCATCCTTTTCTTGCTTGGCGACTTTTTCAATGGCCTTGAAGATCAGGTTGGCCGCGTCATATGCGTGGGCATGAAAAGGAGCCAAAGTCTTCTCGCCGTATTTCTTGATGTGTTTCTGGATAAAATCCTCATAAACTTTCCCAAAAGCTTCGAAATCAGGGCTGGAATGGTACATGCCGACTGCGGATTCGCCGGCGGCCTTGTAGAAATCAACAGAGAAGGCGCCGTCAGCAGACATCAGGGCTACTTTCTCAAAACCGGAGACTTCTTTGACCTGGCGGGTAATATGGCCGGCAGCTGCAACGAAGATGGGGTAATAAATGAATTCAGGCTTGGCCGTAACGATCTTGGTCAGAACAGGTTTCATATCTGTGTCGGTCGGAGCAACGGCTTCCTGAGCAACGATGGTTCCGCCGTTTTTCTTAAAGGTTTCGGCAAATACATTTGCCAGTTGTTCGGCATAAACACTGCCGTCATGGATAGTTGCCGCTTTTTTGACTTTCAGGCTTTTAAAGGCGAAATCGGCCGCTACCGCGCCCTGTACCTTGTCGTTATGAGCTGTGCGCAAGTAGCCGTCGTAGGTGGGGCCGCGTTTAGGATCTGTCAAATAAGGAGCGGTGTTGGAAGGGGAAACAGTTGCAATACCTGCATTCCATAGAATCGGGGCGCCGGGCTTGGCTTCGCTGGAGCAATTGGAGCCAACAGCAGCAACGATAGTAGGATCGGAAGCAAGCTTTGTAGCTGCAGCCTGCCCGCCTTCTGCATTGCAACCGCTGTCCTGGCCGTCAAATTTGATTTTGTGGCCAAGCAGGTTGTTCTTGATATCATCGATTGCGATTTCGACACCCCTCTTGGTGTCAATTCCAAGGGTAGAATCCGAGCCTGCCGTAACAAACCAGTAAGCAATGTGAATGGGTTCACCAGGCTTAATGGTCACTACTCCAAGGGGATCTGTTGGTGGAGCGGCAAAAACGATTGAAGCGGCCAAAAACATGAATAATCCGACAAATAAAAACAATGAACGTTTCATACAAAAACCTCCTTCTTTATAATTGTTGACTTAAACACCATGCCTGCCCTTTAATCGGCAGATCATCTCAACCCGATTTTCATTACAATACAACTATTTTAGAAACGTGCGGATGATAATAGTCAATGCCTGAATAAGCGTCAAGAAAAAAAGCCTATTTATTATAAAAACCCATATTCCAAGCATAATTTACGGACTTATCCTTTTCTGAACATCAGCAGTTTGCCACAGGTACTTTTTAAACAGATACTTTTTAAACTTTTTAAGTATTATGTTTTCTGTTATGTTACTTAAAGATCTTGAAGGTAACCTGAAAAACAGAAATCATAAACTCCGCCTGTGGCGGACAGGAACTGAGAAACGTGAAAGAGTTTGATCTTATTAATGCACCGCTTTATGGCACCAATCTGATTGAGGCCGGGGCAGGGACCGGTAAAACATACACCATAGAGAGTCTTTTTATCAGGCTGATAATAGAAAACAATCTTACCGTAGACCAGATCCTTGTTGTTACCTTCACAAAAGCCGCAACTGAAGAATTAAAAGAGAGAATCAGAAATAAGCTGGTAGAGGCAAAAGCGGCCTTTATTAAAGGTGAAAGCAGCGACAGTCTGATTGACTCCCTTTGTAAAAAATATGAAAAACATGAGCTTGCCAGTGAGCTTATGAGCAAAGCTCTCATAGATTTCAATGAAGCTTCAATATTTACTATTCATGGTTTTTGCGCAAGGATCCTTTCGGAAAACTCCTTTGAAACAGGGAGTCTTTTTGATACCGAACTTGTAACCGATCAGACGGACCTTATACAGGACATCGCAGAAGATTTCTGGCGGATTTATTTTTATAATGCCGAGCCTGAATTTATAAAATATTCGGTAAAAAAACTTAAAGGGCCGGGATTTTTTTCAAAACTTCTGTCAAAACAGGTATCAACATGTAAAAATATAATTCCTTCAATTGAGAAACCCCGATTCGAAAATCTTATTTACGATTACCGCAACCTTATTCAAATCATTAGAAGCATGTGGTCTGTTTCAAGGAATGAGATTTCAGATCTTCTGCATGCTCCGGCTTTAAACGGAACAATCTACGGATCTGTTGCGCATGGTGATTCAGGAGGTTCCGTAAGAAAACGTAAAATACTTTCTCTTCTTTCTCTGATGGATGGACTCATTGATGAAAGATCATCCGGTTTTCCTTTGTTTGAAAAATTCGAATATTTTACCGCGGAAAAAATAAAAAAGTCTGTAAAAGCAAAACAAAAAACCCCGGAACATCCTTTTTTTAATATCTGCGATGAGCTTAAAGAAAAAAGCAAAGAGATTGAAGCGCTCTTTGACAGATATATCATGTATCTTAAGAGAGAATTTTTGAGATATGCAGGATGTGAACTTGCAAAGTGCAAAAAGAGAAGAAATATTCAATATTATGAAGATCTTTTGACAAGGGTAAGGGATGCCCTCGTTAACAGCCGCGACAACCATGATCTTGCAATCCAGATAAGGCGGAAATACAAGGCTGCGCTTATTGACGAGTTTCAGGATACCGATCCTGTTCAGTACGAAATCTTTTCGAATCTTTTTGATTCGGATGAGAACGTTCTTTTTATAATTGGAGACCCGAAGCAGGCGATATACAGCTTTCGTGGGGCCGATATATTTTCTTATATAAATGCAGCCTCGAAGGCCGGTTCAAAAAGCACTCTAACAGAAAACTGGAGGTCTGTGCCCGGTTTGATAGATGCTGTAAATGCGCTTTTTTCAGATTTACCAAATCCTTATATATTTGACGATATTGCGTTTTATAAAGGCGTTTCGGGCCATGCGAAGGAATACAAAGACAAAACTGTCCCATTATATGAGCCTTTTACTCTGTGGCATCTTTTTTCTGACGAATACACTGAAAATAATAAATCAATTAAAAAGGATGTTGCCGAGAAGGTCATCTCGGAATCTGTCGCATCTGAAATTTTGCGTCTGCTGGAAAGAGATAATGGTGTTGAAGAAGGCATCAGGGCAGGGGATGTTGCGATCCTGGTTAGGACAAATAATCAGGCGCAGACAGTCAAAATGTCACTTTCGAAGAGAAGAGTTCCTTCAGTTATATACAGCATAGATAATGTCTTTGATTCTCATGAGGCCATGGAACTGGAAAGGTTTCTCGGAGCCGTTTCCGATCCTTCCAATATGAAAAATGTCAGATCGGCTCTTGTAACTGACATCTTCGGAATTTCCGGGGAAGAGCTCGATATTGCCGGCCGGTCCCAGCTTATTTGGGATGAGCAGCTGGCTGTTTTCGCTGAATGTCATTATTTATGGAACAAGCAGGGCTTTATAAACATGTTCCGCCATTTCATGACGCAGAAAAGAGTAAGAGAACGTCTTGTTCTGTTTTCTAATGGCGAGAGACGCATAACAAACCTGCTCCACCTTTCGGAAATTCTTCATAAAGTATCGGTTGAAAAGAAACCCGGCATGACAGGTCTTGTAAGATGGCTGTCCGAACAGAGGGAAGCTTCAAGAGAAAAGCTTGAAGAGCATCTTCTTCGCCTTGAAAGTGATGATGATGCCGTTAAAATAGTCACTATACATAAAAGCAAGGGGCTTGAATTTCCTGTTGTATTCTGTCCTTTCAACTGGGGAAGATCTGAAATTAGCGATAAGGAAATAATTTTCCATGATGAGAGCAAGGAAAGAAACCTGGTTCTTGACCTTGGCCGTGATGAAAAAAGCCTGTCTGCTGCCCGGAAAGAACTTCTTTCCGAAAACATACGGCTGCTGTACGTGGCATTAACGAGGGCTAAAAAACGATGCTATCTTGTCTGGGGAAGGATAAATTCAGCTGAAACATCAGCCATGGCCTATCTTTTCCATTATGCCCGCAATAAAAAACATGACACCGATGAAGATATCGTAACGGCACTGAAAGGTTATTTTACCGGTAGAAAGGACGAGGAACTGCTTGATGATTTGAAAATGCTTGAAAAGAAGGCAGGGGGGTCAATTGATGTTTCTGTTCTTCCTTCCCCGGTTGGCGGTAAATACGATTTTTACGAAGGTGAGATGGAACAGCTCTTTAGCAGAAATTTTGCAGGGAAAATAGACGATACCTTTAAAATATCAAGCTATTCATCAATTACGGCAGGAAGTCCTGCAAGTCATGATATCAGGGATATAGATGCAGGAACCAGAGCCGCAATTAAAGATTCTTCAGAACCGCATCAGAAATCAGGAACGCCCGATATATTTTCATTTCCGAAAGGTGCAAGGGCCGGTATATTTTTTCATGATCTGTTTGAGCAAATAGGTTTTTCTTATTCGGAAGCAGGCGCAAGAGAAGAAGTTGTTGCCGGCAAATTAAGGGAATATGGTTTTGGAGCAAGCTGGAAAGATCCTGTCTGCGATATGATAAACAAAGTCCTCGATGCTCCTCTTTATGCAAAAGAGAAAGTCATAAAATTGTCTGAGATTGACAAGGCAAACAGGGTTAATGAAATGGAGTTTTATTTTCCCCTGAAAATGATAGCTCCTGTTGCAATTAAAAAGGTTTTTCAGGATTATGGACGAATTATGGTAAGCGGTGATTATCCGGTCTGGCTTGAGAATCTTGCCTTTTCACCATCAAAAGGTTTCATGAAAGGGTATATGGACATGGTCTTTTGCCATGAAGGCCGTTTTTTTCTTGTTGACTGGAAATCTAATTATCTTGGAAACGCGGTAAGACATTATGGAATATCGAGTATTAATGAGGTGATGGAAAAGGAATCATACATACTCCAGTACCATTTATATGTTCTTGCTCTTCATCAGTATTTGCGCTTGAAAGGCGCCGGTTATAATTATGAAGATTCTTTTGGCGGCGTATTTTATATATTTATGCGCGGAGTCGATGATTCGAAAACAAGGGGGGCCGGAATATTTTATGATCTGCCTGACATCTCTCTGATAAACGGGCTCGGGAAAGCTCTTGTTCCGGGTTATAGTAAATAGTGAACAGTGAATAGTGAATAATAAACAGAAGGATTTAAGGATTCAAGGATTCAAGGGTTCAAGGGGGCAAGAGTATAAGGAATAAAAAATGAAAAAATTGAACATATCAAAAGATCAAGTTCGGGAGGCTGTCTCCTTCATTAAAAAACAAATCGATTGCTCTCCTTCAATAGGTATTCTCACGGGAACAGGTCTTGGTGAAAGCCTGCAATCAATTAAGATTTCATTTTCGTGCGAATACAAGGATATCCCGAATTTCCCGGTCTCAACAGTTGAAAGCCATATAGGCAGGCTTATTATAGGCAGTTTTCAAAAACATAATATTATGGCCATGCAGGGCCGCTTTCACCTTTATGAAGGATATTCACCTGCTGAAGTCACTTTTCCCGTAAGAGTAATGCAGGAACTCGGTGTAAAGATATTGATTTTAACGAATGCCGCGGGCGGACTTAATCCGTCATTTTCTCCGGGAGATATCATGGTTATCACCGACCACATAAACCTGACCGGGCATAACCCGCTTACAGGTCCGAATGATGACGGATGGGGCGTACGATTTCCTGATATGAGCGCTCCATATGATCATCAACTTGCCGAATCGGCCGCTAATGCCGGAAAAGAAGAAGGATTCCTCCTTCAAAAGGGAGTGTATGCCGGACTGCCGGGACCTTCTCTTGAAACTCCCGCCGAAGTCCGGTTTTTAAAAACAATAGGAGCCGACGCGGTCGGTTTTTCAACCGTCCAGGAAGTAATTGCCGGCGTTCATGCGGGTATGAAGATTCTGGGGCTTTCAGTAATAACAAATATCCACAATCCCGATAACCCTTTCCCTTCGGAAATTGACCAGATAATTGATACCGCCCGCAAAGCAACCCGGAAAATCGAATCGATCATGGGAAAGGTCATAAATAAAATTGATGGAGTTGTCTTATGATTTTTAATGAAGGGATAAAAATTGATAAATAAATTTTCTGCGGACCTTCTGGTAACAAATGGAACAGTCGTAACTATGGACGGTGAAGACTCCGTGGTTGAAAACGGAGCGGTGGCGGTAAAGGGAGAAGCCATTGTAGCGGTAGGGAGAGAGGATGAACTGACAGCATTTAAAGCCTCAAAGATAATTGATGCGGATGGCGGAATAATAATGCCCGGCCTTATTAACTCGCACACCCATGCTGCCATGACAATATTCAGGGGCCTTGCAGACGATCTCCCTTTAATGACGTGGCTCAACGATCATATTTTCCCGGCCGAAGCAGGCCTGACCCCTGAAAAAGTCTATGACGGAGCGCTTCTCGCCTGTGCCGAGATGATCCTCTCCGGCACGACCTGTTTCTGCGATATGTATCTTTTTGAAGATAATGTAGCGCAGGCAGCAAAAATGGCCGGGATGCGCGCTGTTGTCGGGGAAGTGCTTTTTGATTTTCCCTCACCCAATTACGGTTCTCTCGAAAAGGGATTTGCCTACACGGAAATGCTTGTTGAAAAATACAGGAATGACCCGCTTATAAATATCGCGGTTGAGCCCCACTCGCCATACCTGTGCGCACCCGGTCTGCTTCAAAAAGCATCGTTGCTGGCTCAAAAAAATGACCTGTTGCTTGTCATACATGTTTCTGAAACAAAAAGCGAAATCTCGGAGATTAATGAAAAGTACGGGCTCACGCCGGTCGGGTTTCTCGCAAGTTTGGGCGTCCTGTCGTCCAACCTTCTTGCATGCCACTGCGTTCACTTAACGGAAGATGACATTGCGCTTCTGAAAAAACATGATGTCAAGGTTGCGCATAATCCTGAAAGCAACATGAAACTGGCATCAGGCATTGCGCCGGTGCCTGAACTGTTAAAACAAGGGATATGTGTCGGGATAGGAACGGACGGCTGCGCAAGCAACAACAACCTTGATCTTTTTCATGAAATGAGCATGGCCGCAAAACTTGGTAAGGTTTTTACACATGATCCTGCGGTCATGGACGCAAAATCGGTTTTAAGGATGGCAACCATCGGAGGTGCGAGAGCGCTCGGTCTTTCCGGGATTACCGGTTCGCTGGAGACAGGTAAAAAAGCCGATATAATTATTCTGGACACTCACAAGCCCCATCTGACGCCCATCTATTCACCCGTGTCGCACCTTGTATATGCAGCAAGGGGAAGCGATGTTACAACATCGGTAATAAACGGGAAATTGATCATGGAAGATAGAAAACTTCTCTCTTTCGACATTGCAAAAGCGGCCGGAAAAGTCATGGAAATAGCAAAAGATATCTGCAAAAAGAGAGCGGAGGCATGTAAATCATGAAATATGACACAATAATTCATAACGGAACAATCGTGACGGTCAACAGGGATTTTGACATAATAAATAACGGATTGATTTGCATCAAAAACGGAATAATCGAAACAGTATCATCAGCACCCTCGGACTACATTCCTTCCGGAGCAGCGGTTATAATAGACGCAAAAGGCGGAATAATAATGCCGGGGCTTGTCAATACTCACACACATCTTCCCATGACTCTGCTGAGGGGTATTGCAGACGACCTTCCTCTTTTTGACTGGCTCAACAGGTATATTTTTCCTCTTGAGGCAAAATACATGAATCCCGGTAATGTCAGGCTCGGTTCACTTCTCGGCTGCGCCGAAATGTTGCTTTCCGGAACAACGACCTGCTGTGACGGCTATTTCAATGAAGAAGCAGTTGCACAGGCCGCTTTTGAATCAGGAATTCGCGGTGTGTTCGGACAGGGAGTCATAGATTTTCCGGCGCCGGGCATACCGGACCCTTCCGATAACATCAAAACTGCCGCGCGGTTCGTTGACAAATGGCAGAATGCGTCATCTTTGATCAGGCCTTCGGTTTTCTGCCATTCACCCTATACCTGTTCGGAAGAGACTCTTAAAAAAGCAAAACAGGTTACCCGGTCAAAAAATCTTCTTTTCCAGATTCATACATCCGAAACAAAGAATGAATTTGACATGATAAAGTCAAAACATGGCATTTCGCCGGTAAAATATCTTGAAAGATCGGACATACTTGATGAGAAGACTCTTCTTGTTCACTCCGTATGGGTTGATGAAGAGGATATAAGGATCATATCGAAACATGACTCGAAAATATCCCACAATCCCCAGAGCAACATGAAGCTTGCATCCGGCATTGCGCCCGTTCCGGAATTCCTGAAAAATGGAATAACTGTAGGGCTTGGCACAGACGGCTGTGCGAGCAATAATGATTCGGATCTCTTCAAGGAGATGGATGTTGCGGCAAAGATTCACAAGGTCAATCTCTTTGACCCGACGGTAATGGATGCCAAAACAGTAATTCAGATGGCAACCATAAGAGGCGCGGAGGCGATCGGTCTTAAAGATGAAACAGGAAGCATTGAAAAAGGAAAACAGGCCGATATCATAATAATCGATACCGACTCTCCCCATTTGATTCCGATGTATAATCCTGTCTCGCACATAGTATACTCTGCAACCGGATCGGATGTGAGGGATGTAATAGTCGCCGGAGAAATTATCGTAAAGAACAAAAAAATGCTTTCTCTCGATATAGAAGATATCATTGATAAAGTAAATCAGTTGGGAGCCCGGATAAAGAAAGAGCTTTGATCCATCCATATTCTTAATGCCGAATGTTATACAACGATTCAGATGCGTAACTTTTATTGACACATACGCATCTTTACTATATTTTCAGCACATTCTGGATGCAAATTTCTGAAGCGTTATTTTGTTAATTACGGCATTTTTCATTCTAAACTGTATGTCTGGAGTTTTTCAAAATCGATGACACTTTTTGAACTCAAAGATATTCTTGAAGCTTCAATTCTGGTCGGAAACGAACAGCTCAACAGGGAATTCGACAAATGCGAAGCCAGCGATCTCATGAGCGACATTCTGGCCGGACTTTCCGAAGGATCCGTCCTTCTTACGGGACTAACTACTGTTCAGGTAGTTAGAACTGCCGTTGTGGCCGGAGTGGGAGCGATTGTTTTTGTAAGGGATAAAACCCCTCCTCAGGCAGTAATCGATCTTGCCCGGACTGAAGGCGTCCCATTGCTTACAACTCCTTTTTCAATGTTTGTATCATGCGGCAGGCTTCATGCGCACGGAATAACCGGACTCAACGAAATGAAGCAGCTATTGATTAGTGCCCGTCCGGTAACAAATTAAACACGAGATTATTTTTAAGTTGATATTAAATATCCTTTCCGTTACCGGAAGCACACAATGAGAAAAAAGTATTGCATCCAGGTTTGTTGCCCTGCAGTCCTGAACGAAGGATGATATCTGATGACGGCCTTTAAAAAAAGCTTTAATATAAAAAAAAGGGATTTTGTCAGAGCAGGTGAAGCCTCTATAAAGATTCAGAATATTCTTAAATTATTAAACATGGATCAGAAACTGATCCGCCGTATAGCAATCTGCGGATACGAAGGGGAAATGAATGTCGTTATGCATGGCGGTGACGGAATTTTAACAGTTGAAATTGATATCGAGAAGATAATGCTTGATATAGAGGACAACGGAGTCGGTATAGAAGACATTGAGCTTGCCATGCAGAAAGGATATTCTACTGCAACAGAAGAGCACAGAGAAATGGGTTTTGGGGCGGGAATGGGGCTTCCAAACATGAAGGCGAATTCAGACGATTTCAAGATCGAATCTGAAAAAGGGAAAGGAACTCATGTGCATATGGAATTTATTGTTTCAGCAGACTAATACGGGTATTAATTATGCAGGTTTCCGCCAATTCAATGCGATCTTCACATTATATTACATTTAACTCTGATATTTGCATCGGGTGCGCCAATTGCGTAAAAGCATGCCCGACAAAAGCGATCCGTTTATACAAAGATAACCACGCATGCATTACTAACAAGTGCATAAGGTGCGGAGAGTGTCTGAGGGTTTGCCCTTCAGGCGCCATAAGCACAACCACGTATGAACTTGAAGCTTTGCAAAAAGACAAAGTATCAATCGCCCTTGTATCTCCGGTGCTTTACTCCCAGTTCAAAGGTGTAATGCCGAATGATATTCTTCTTGCGCTCAAGAAAATCGGTTTTCACAATGCCATGGATGTTTCCTATTACATCGAAATGTATTTTTACGCAGTCGAGGAATATCTTGCCGAAAACAGAATTACCGGGCGGTTGCCATGGCCACTCATATCGCAGGTATGTCCTGTTGTAATCAAGCTTATTGCCTACCAGTTTCCGGATTTACTGCCACATCTCATGCCCATAATGAGGCCTTTATCGCATCATGCAAAAGAAACAAGAGAACGGATCAGCAGGGAGTTCATGATAACAAGAGATGCTGTAACTCTTTATCATATCACTCCATGCCCGGCCAAGATTATACCCAGCATGTCATCCTTCTCACAGGAATATTCTCATGTGGACAGAACCATGGGCATAAAGGATGTATATGCACAGATAACCGGACAGCTGAATAAGATGAAAAAAACCGGCATTGAAAACTTAAGAGAAGAATCAGAAACTCAGAAAATTAGTAAAAGCTGCCTCTCCTGGGGGATTTCAGGGGGAGAAATTGCGGGCATAAATTCAGATAAAACCCTTGCCGTATCAGGTTTGAGAGAAACAATAACCTATCTTGAAAAAATTGAGATGGGCCTTTTTAAGGATATAGAATATATAGAATTCAGGACCTGCCCCGAAGGATGCATCGGAGGCGCTCTTACTGCTGTTGACAAATTCATTGCAAAAAACACGGTACTTAAAATGCTAAGGAAGTTTAACCCTAAGCCGCTTATACCCCGTGATAAAGTCGTCCTTCCGGATAAAAGCGGATGGGGACTCTCCGATATCACGCAGGATGAGCTTCAGCGCATATTCGGAGTTTATAAGGAGCACATATCGATAGAACAACTGAAAGAGATTGAAAAAATACTGGAACAGATACATGGAAAGGACTGTGCAGCCTGCGGCGCTCCGGATTGCAGGACATTTGCTGAAGATGTAGTAATGGGCAAGACCGAATTGGATGACTGTATAATGCTCCGTAAAAGCGAGATGGATAAAATTCTTGAAAATAAATTATGATTTTATCTAACAGACAGGACGGATGTTCTGGAAGGGGTGGTGAAAAGTGACTGTAAAGGATCTGGTTGAGAAATTCGGGATGCAGGCTGTTGCAGGAGAAAAAGGTCTGGGACGTTCGGTAAAATCAGGATACTGCGGCGATCTCTTAAGCGATGTAATGGCAAATGCCCCTGAGGGATGTGTATGGCTGACAATACAAAGCCATCAGAACATAATCGCTGTCGCGGTTCTCCGCGAAATGGCATGCATTGTAATAACAGGCGGACATGCACCCGATAACGAAACAATCGGCAAGGCAGAAAGTGAAGGCATACCCCTGCTTCTCTGGTCCGGTTCGGCATATACCATGGCAGGCATGATATACTCTGCCGGAATCAAATAAAACGCAGCAGTCCATGGTGCCAATTTGAAACTGTTCAGAGCCGACATGCATATCCATACCTGCCTCTCTCCGTGCGGCGACTGGGGAATGAGCCCAAAAAAGATTATTGAAAAAAGCCTTGAAAAGAACCTCGACATTATTGGAATATGCGACCATAACTCTGCTGAAAATATTGAGGCCGTGATAAAAGCGGGAGACGGAAAGGGTATTCGTGTTATCCCGGGTATGGAAATATGCTCAAAAGAAGAGGTTCATATTTTATCATTTTTTGAAACACTGAAACAGGCTCTTTTGATGCAGGATTATGTTTATGAAAATCTGCCTGGGAAAAACAGCCCCGATATGTTCGGATATCAGATTATTGCCGACGAAAACGATGAAGTTGCCGGAGAAAATCAAAGACTTCTGATAGGGGCAACAACCCTTAAACTTAGCGAACTAGTCGATAAAATACATTTTCTAAGCGGTCTTTGTATTGCTTCGCATGTTGACAAGCCGGTATTCGGAATCATAAGTCAGTTGGGATTCATACCTCCTGACCTTCCCCTTGATGGAGTCGAAATCTCGTGGCGGACTAAACCGGTCGAAGCGATGAGACAAATACCTGATATTAAAAAGTATCCGTTAACAGTATCCTCGGATGCCCATTTTCCCGATGATATTGGAAAGGTCATAACCAGGTTTTTCATGGCCGAACCCACAATAGATGAAATCCGTCAGGCGTTGTCGGGAAAAAATCAAAGGCGTACAGAGGTCTGACTTGAGAGAAATATCGCTTCATATTATGGATGTAGCGGAAAATGGAATTACCGCAGGTGCAGAATGCATAAATATTATTATTGATGAGGAACGGATTGAAAACCGGCTTAAGATTGTGATAAAGGATAACGGGAAAGGAATATCTCCCGATATGGTTTCAAGGGTCACCGACCCTTTCGTCACTACAAGAACAACAAGGCGGGTGGGACTGGGGCTTTCTCTCCTTAAGGAAGCAGCGAAAAGATGTGAAGGTGATTTTTCTGTTAAATCCGAAACCGGAAAGGGAACTATCGTAACAGCAACTTTCAGGTTAGATCATATAGACCTCGCTCCCATTGGAGATATTGCCGGAACGATAACAATGTTAATAGCCGGAAATCCTGATATTGACTTTGTTTACGATCATGTTATTGATGGAACCAGATTTGCGATCGACACACGTGAATTAAGGAAGGAGCCTGGAAAATCCCTGACCGATCCTGTTCTGCTGTTTCACCTTAAGAAACATATTGAGAATGAACTGAAAAAACTTTCAGGCAATGAATAATTGAAGGAGAGTAAAAATGGCAAAAATATCCATAGAAGACCTCAAAAGAATCAAGGAAAAGACCTCTAAAGAAACATCATTAAGATACGGCGCCGCTTCTATAAAAATCACTGTTCACATGGGAACATGCGGGATAGCTGCCGGAGCCCGTGAAGTTATGAATAGTCTTATGGAAGAACTGGCACAGGTAGACCGTAAGGATATAAGAGTGGTCGCTTCCGGATGCATGGGCTTGTGCAGCAGCGAGCCCAATGTGACTGTGGAGACAGAAGGGGAAAAACCTGTTGTTTACCAGAAAATGGATTCAAACAGGATGCGTCAGGTATTTAAGAGGCATGTCCTGCTCGGGGAAGTTCAAACAGATTTTGCTCTCGCCAGAATATGACATGAAAAAGAGTAAGCCTCTCCGCCCCATATGGCAGGAAGACAATCAGAATACAGTCAAAATCATAGACCAGAGATTTCTCCCGCATAAATTCGTCATAATTGATCTCAAAAACGTTGATGATGCTATATTTGCCATCAAAGAGATGTGCGTGAGAGGGGCTCCCCTCATAGGAGTCACAGCGGCATACGGCATTTATCTTGCGGCGCTCAGCCTTCCAAATAACCCGGCCGGAGATGATATCATAACCGGTGAGTGCGCAAGGCTTAAAGCCGCAAGACCTACAGCGGTAAATCTCGCCTGGGCGGCAGAAAGGGTATTAAACAAGGTTCTTTCGGCGGAAGGCATTCAAAATAAAATTGAATCAGCCCGGAATGAAGCTGGTAAAATAGCAGAGGAAGAGGTCGATAACTGCAGGAGCATCGGCCTTCATGGCCTTGAAATAATTGAAGAGATCAGCAGACGCAAAGCGGGCAAAACTGTAAACATTCTCACCCACTGCAATGCCGGATGGCTTGCGTGCATCGAGCACGGAACCGCAACAGCGCCAATCTATGCGGCGCATGATAAAGGTCTGGACATTCACGTATGGGTTGATGAGACGAGGCCGCTTAACCAGGGAGCCAGGCTGACTGCATGGGAACTTGGCAGGCATGGCGTGAAACACACGGTAATAACCGATAACGCCGGTGGACACATCATGCAGCACGACATGGTCGATCTTGTGATTGTCGGCTCAGACAGAACCACTTCAGCCGGTGATGTCGCCAACAAGATAGGAACTTATCTTAAGGCTCTTGCCGCAAAAGACAATGATATCCCGTTCTATGTTGCCCTTCCCTCAAGCACTTTCGACTGGAATCTATCGGACGGGATAAAGGAAATACCTATCGAGATGCGCAATCCGGATGAAGTGAGATACATGCAGGGCCTTGATAAAGATGCAATCCGGAGCGTTCTCATTCCTCCTGCCGGAAGTCGGGCCGCAAATTTTGCATTCGATGTAACACCCGCGAGGCTTGTAACCGGTTATATAACAGAACGTGGTATCTGCGACGCCGCAGGCATCCGGAAGCTTTTTCCTGAGAAAATGTAAAATATGAATTATCTCCGAATTAGTGTCCCCTCCGGGGATGGTGGAAACCCCTCGCCTTTAGGCGAAGAAAAGGTTATAAGATGTCGCTATGCGACGTTATAAACTTGGTGCACATACAAAAACCGATCTAAAGGTGCATGTGATTTGGATTCCAAAGTACCGCAAGAAAGTATTAACAGGTCAAGTGGCTATCCGTGCCAGAGATCTTTTGCGACAGATTGCGATAGAGCATGAGATTGATATTATCTCTGGAAAGGTATCCGCAGACCACATTCACATATTTATATCATATCGACCGAACCAAAACATAAGCAAGATAATTCAATGGTTAAAAGGTATAAGCTCCCGAATCTTACTCTCAGAGTATAAACATCTACAAAAGCAATTTTGGGGTAGACACCTTTGGGCCAGAGGGTACTTGGCGGTCAGCTCCGGCAATATAACTGATGAAATGATTCAGCAGTATATTGAGGAGCAAGAAGG
>JAABQB010000037.1 GCA_011391695.1 Desulfobacteraceae bacterium
ATACTCCTTTCTGCACGCTATCTGCATATTTTGATTTTTGCTGCCAATGCATTTTTATTCGGTTATTTATTAAAATCAAAAACCCAAAGCCAGTGGCTTTTTTTGCTTGGCTTATCCATTTTTGTCAGTGCCGCTGCAACAGTCTCGACACATGTGATGGCATGGTCTGAACCCATTTTTATCACTTTTTTGTTGCTAAACTTTCATTTTATCAGTGAATTTTTATTGAGCAGGAACAACAATCATCTCTTCCTCGCCGGGGTATTTGCTGCTCTCGCGGGCTTAACTCGCTATGTTGGGGAAACTCATGGGGACGCCCATGTTTTTATGCGTTTCTATATTTTTAAACGTTTAATATGGAAAACCATGCCAGGACAATCTCGAATAGATGTTCCGGCAACTCTATATCATATCATAAAGTTAGCCCGTTATTTCGATACCGTTCTCACGGCACCATTCTCTGAGAGCCTCTTTCTGCCGCATATCCTCGAATGTGTACCATTTCTCAAGAAAACCTTTTGCATAAAGAAGCTCCTTGAATCTCGCGTAGGCTCCCTTTTTTCGAAAAATGGTGTGCATCCGTTCCATCTCACCGGGTAAGTGTTCTGAAATGAATTCAAATACGAGATTTTCACCAAGCTCCAATTCGTTCTTATGAGGGATTTTTACATATTTATCGGAATCATAAACATCTTCCGGCAATTCATCGGAATCGTACAGTTCGGAGCTGTAGAATATCTTTCCGGAATCTCTGTCCAAAAAGGCAGAGCATTGATAGAGCGGTTCATCGCTTACATAAAGGAATGCATTCTCAATATCGCTTAAGTTCATTGCCATAGTTACCCTCATCTTTTTCAAATCCGTCAAGGATAATGCCGGTAAAAACTGATTGTGTGCTAATTTCAAAGTATAATCAGTGGGAACGTGGGTGATATATAACGCCCATGAAATTATGCGTTTCTTTTATTGTGATAGAACCTGTCGCTGTCTTTTTCATAGCCTCTTCTCTTGTCATATATCGCATAAACGATCCTTAAGGTATAAAACAGTTAAAAATTCTAACTGCTGAACAGCTCTGTGCTTAAATATCTCTCGCCGGTGCTTGCCAGTATCACAACGATGCGTTTTCCTTTCGCCTCGTCTCTCGTTGCGTAGCTCACAGCAGCCCATACGGCAGCTCCGGAAGATATTCCGCAGAGTATTCCTTCTTTTTTCGCAAGATTTCTTGCTGTTTCAAATGCATTGTCGTTTGAAACTGTTATGATTTCATCGATTACCGACCTGTCAAGGACTCCGGGTATAAAACCTGCGCCGATACCCTGAATTTTATGCGGCCCGGACTTTCCACCCGACAATACCGGCGAATCGGCGGGTTCGACCGCTATGGCCTTGAAAGACGGATTCTTTGACTTGATCGCCTGGGCGACACCGGTTATCGTGCCACCTGTTCCTACACCTGCAACCAGAATGTCAACCTTACCTTCCATATCGTTCCATATCTCAAGAGCCGTTGTTTCACGGTGTATCGCAGGATTTGCCGGGTTATTGAACTGGTCAGGCATAAAGGCTTTTTTATCGGATAAAAGTATCTCCTTTGCTTTTTCAATCGCGCCCCGCATTCCGGCTGCGCCGGGAGTCAGGACAAGCTCCGCGCCAAGGTGTTTTAAAAGTTTTCTTCTCTCGATGCTCATGGTCTCCGGCATGGTAAGGCAGACCCGGTACCCTTTTTCCGCGCAGATAAAGGCAAGGGCAATTCCAGTGTTTCCGCTTGTCGGCTCAACAATAAGTGTGTTCGAATCGATCCGGCCGTCTTCTTCGGCAGCTTCAATCATTGCAGCGGCAATACGGTCTTTAACGCTTCCAAGCGGATTGAAAAACTCAAGCTTTGCAAATATCTCGGCATCGAGTCCTGCCGCGACTTTATTCAGGCGTACAAGAGGGGTTGAACCGATTGTCATGCTTATGCTCTGGAATATTTTCATGCCGATCTCCTTATGATGAGATGGTTCTGGATTCCCTTTTTCACGGGAATGACGGAATTATGGAATTCCAACATTGCTGAAAAGTGTCATCAAATTGTAACTCCGCGGCTTTTTTTATACGTCAAACGAGGCGTTTCCATTATAACGGTCGTATCGGGCGGAACCGATTCCGTTATCCAGACATTTCCTCCGATAACAGATCGTGCGCCTATCACCGTATCTCCTCCAAGAATGGTGGCGCCGGAATAAATAATTACATGGTCTTCTACCGTCGGATGTCTTTTCTTGCCTCTTAATAGTTCCCCGGCATCCTTGGGAAGTGAAAGAGCTCCCAAAGTGACCCCTTGATAGATTCGGACGTTTTTACCGATTACCGATGTTTCGCCTATGACTATTCCCGTGCCGTGATCTATAACGAAGCTCTCCCCGATTTCAGCGCCCGGATGAATATCTATTCCTGTCAGGTTATGGGCGTATTCCGTCATTATTCTGGGAAGAAGAGGAACGCTGTTTTTGAAAAGGTTGTTGGCCAGCCTGTAAACCATTATCGCGAACAGGCCTGGATAACTGAAGATAATCTCATCGAAACTTTTTGCGGCAGGGTCTCCCTCGTAAGCTGCTTTTACATCTGTTGCAAGAACTTTTCTGACATTTGGAATAGCCTCCAGAAATTCAAGCGCAATCTTATTCCCGCGCTCGGCGCAATCACTGCATTCCTGGCTGTATCTGAAACAATCGTGCCTGATGCAGTTTGAAATCTGCTCCGAAACCATGTCGAAAAGAACCGACACGGCCTGCCCCATGCTGTATTTCAGATTTACTGGATCGATCCTATCTTTTGAGAAAAAGCCGGGGAAAAGGATCTCTCTTGCCTTGTTTATTATAGCGACAACAGAATCTTTTGAAGGGATAGGGTCATAATCGATATGAGTATAACAACCCTCATCGTTGCAGCTTTTGATGATCTTTTCAGCTATATCCGGAAGCAGGTCTCTTACTCTTGTAAATGATTCCGCTTCCGTTTTGCATGTTTCTCTAAATTTTAATGTTTTTTCGTCCATTTGCTTCTCCTGATAATTAAGAGTCTCCAACCTTGCCATCAAAAAAACAGTAATTTATTATAGTTATATCTATATTAAAAAATTAAACTTGTCAAAACGGGAGTCTGGAAAAACGCCCTTCAATCCCTTTGAAATCCTCATCATTAAGTATTTCCGCAAACCGTTTTCCCACGGTGCTTTTTTTCTTATAAAGACTTATGCATGCTTTTATGATTTCAAACACCTCGTCATCGCTTAATATGCATCCAAGTTCACGGGCAAGCCTTGGATGCCTTCCGAGTTTTCCTCCCAACAGAACCCTGAAACCATTCTTCCCGGATGCAATTGTTCCTGTCGGACAGGCGGTCACGCATTTGCCGCATTTAAGACAAAGCTCCGAGTTTATTACCGGAACCTCTTTTGCCTTATCGATTGAAAGAGCCCTTTCAGCGCATGAAGAAACGCACGCTTCACAAAGCGAACATTTTTCATCCGTTATCACCGGCAGAACGGCTCCGATTATTCCTATATCCTTTATCTGAGGTTGAGAGCAGGCGTTTGGGCAATCTGAAAATGTAATTCTGAATTCATGATGAAACTTCAGATCTCCCTTGAAGTTTTTTTTCAAAAACGAGAGCAGATTTTCTTCTTTTAACAGCGCCTCAATCCTTTTGAATAGTTCATCTCCGCCATATGCCCTGTTCGGACAGCCTCCCGAACCGAAGCATGTGTCAAGTTGGTATCCCTTTATTTCAGAAGCCATTCCGGAAAGATACCGCTTTTGAGTTGCTTTTACTTCAGCAATTGTCACAATGTTTTTACCCGCCTCCGACGCCTCTTTTTCAACGCGCTCACGAACCTTCTTTCTCACAAAAAACGGAACCTTTTTAACCGCCTCGTCAGCTTTTTCAGTCCATTTCATATATCCTCACAACTACATGCTGAAACTTCAATTTCATCCGTCCGGCTGGCTTTTGACGCCCTGAAGCCCTGTTTGAGTTACAGCAATATACCGTACAAGAAATCCCGCAGATTAACACAGGGATCACTTCAAAGGATCATTCCCTGATGGAAACCGTATAATAATCCGGTTATGCTATCAAGATATAATATCTGAATATAGATAACATTGAACTACATTATACACCAGACGAAAGAGGCGGAATCCAAAAATCGCTTGTTAAAAAATCGGTTTAACCGGCAAACAACCGCGTGTGTATTTAGACCTTCCGATTTATTTCATGAAATAAATTTTTGTCCTTTCTGTTTTTGCAAACACAGGTCCTGCGCTCAACTACGGCGAAAAGGATGCTTGTGAAAAGATAAAATGAAATTAATTTTGAAAAAATAAAAAAAACTAATTGAAAAAATACAATTATTAATTTAGGTGTTGATTAATGAAAATTTTAAAGGCGCTATGAGGATTTAAAAGATGGTGGGGTGAACAATCAATAACAGGATGGTTGAATCCAGGTGACTGAAAAAGACATTTCTGTTGTTCTGCTTCATAATATAGATATGAACTGGGAAAGTTCTGACTTAGAACAAGTTGCCAGGGAGATATCCACTTTGGAAGGAGCTATCACGGCAGAAGGACGTACCGTCATTAACACCCCGATACGCGAAGACAACATCGCGTCGGTTCTCACCTCTTTTGATCCTCAGTCCCACATCGTCCTAAATTGGTGTGAAAGCATCCCGGGTGTCCCGAAAAGCGAGCCCGACGTGGTCAGGACTCTCGAACAAATGAATTTCATCTACACGGGTTCCGGGACTGAGACCATAGAACGCAGCTGGAACAAACCCGAAATCAAGGATATTCTCCAGAACGGCAACCTCGCCACTCCGGCATGGAGCGTCTTCAAAAATGAAGAACATTCTGACTGGAACTGCTATCCAGCGATCGTAAAACCAGCGCTGGAGCACTGCAGCTATGGTCTCACGCATGAATCGGTTGTTTCAACAGCGGATGAGCTGAAGAACAGAATCCGATATGTCCTGGACAATTTCAAAGGACCGGCGCTTGTTGAAGACTTTATAGACGGAAGAGAATTTCACGTTCCTGTCTGGGGCAACGGAAGTATCGAAATGCTCCCTCCTATAGAGATGGACTTTTCTGTCTGCAGCGATTTTCATGAAAGGCTCTGTACTTACGACAGTAAGTTTAAAGAGGATTCTCAGGACTTCCGGAAAATAGGGATTATCCTCAAGCCGGACATTACCCGCGACGAATATCTATCCTTAGAAAAAACTGTGAAAAAAGCTTATGCTCTCACAGGCTGCAGAGACTATGCACGGCTAGATATCCGTCTCCGGGACGGGATCTTTTATGTCCTAGACGTGAATCCCAATCCGGACATCGGCGCAGAAACAAGCATGGCCTATGCCGCGGGAGAAAAAGGATACAGCTACGGCGCGATGCTCAACAGACTCATCCACCTTGCCTTTATCAGACACCCTCTGTTTAAGAAAAACCGGAACACCAAACCACGACCGGTGCCTTTAGAATTTGCTGGATGATCTTTACTTCTGAAGTTTCTTTGCCGGCGAGGAGCTTCAATGAAAAGAGGATGGTTTAATTGCGGATGCCATAATTCATTCTGATTTCAGTATTGCATCGATTCGCATATCTTTTTGCTGCCAGACGGAATTAATCCATTTCTGGAAATTTTTCCTGAATTCGGCATTGTTTACATAATCTCCGATTATTTCCCTGCTGATCGGAAGAGTTTCGACACGAACTCTTATTTCTCCGATTTTTCCGCATGCAAAATCCCAGAAGCTCTTTACTCCATCCGGATATACAATTGTAACGTTTACTATCTGGTGCAGCTGCTCGCCCATTGCCGAAAGAACGAAGGCTACTCCTCCTGCCTTGGGGTTTAGCAGGTTGCAATACGGGGATTTTTGTCTCTTATGCTTTTCAGGAGTGAATCTGGTTCCCTCAACAAAATTCATTACGGATACAGGGAGTGTTTTAAATTTTTCACACGCCTTTCTGGTAATTTCTATATCTTTTCCTTTTAAATGTGGATGCTTATCAAGAAATGACTTGGAAAATCTCTTCATGAAAGGAAAGTCGAGAGCCCACCATGCAAGTCCTAAAAGAGGAACCCATATCAGTTCTTTCTTTAGAAAAAATTTCAGAAAAGGTATTTTTCTGTGAAAAATTCTCTGCAGAACAAGTATGTCTGTCCATGACTGATGGTTTGCCAAAACCAGGTACCAGCCGTCCTGCTTAAGGCCTTCAAGTCCTTTTACATCCCACCTTATATTGTTCATAAGCTTCTGGTTGAATGTATTGATTAGAACCCACTTGTCTGCAATGAAGGTTAAAAGCCACGTGTAATTTTTTTTCCAGAAGGGCATGATGAATTTAAAAAATGCCACAACAAAAATCAGGCTTGTCCAAAAGACGGTATTGGCTGCATAGATAACGAGCGACAAAGCCCCCCGAATAGTTGCAGGCAAAAAACTAAACATAATCGGTATTCCTCAGTCTATGTTCAAATTCCTCAAAAACATCCTCCGCTTTTTTTGAAACTTCATTAAACTTCTTTATTGCCTGTTCACGAAATCCAGCGTCAATTTTCAGAGCTTTTTTTCTGAGCAATTCAAAGGATTTCTTGCTTTGTTCAAAAATGAGCCTGGCCTGTCCGAGTGTTTCTTTGGAATTAATTATAACTGTTTCTGAGTATTTCTCGATCTGTTCGCGGAAATTGAAGTAGGATGTTTCAAGGGAAGACTGAATTTTATCCATTTTTATCATTTCCCTTGTGATGGTATGAAAATGGTGTCCGATTATGCCAAACCGTATGGTTTCAGCAAACATCTTTTTATGCATGATAAGATTTCTTGCCACAAACTTTAAATAATTAAAACCGTAATGCGTAAAGGGCTGGCGGAAAAAAGAATCAAAAAAAATCCTTATATCTTGAAGACGCACTTTTCTCTGGAAAAAAGGCGTGTCTCCGATGTTGTCAAGCAGGACATTGCACCTGGAGAAATAATTTTTTAAATTCTGGTCATAAATATAATCAAGGACTCTTTTGTATCCATTTTTTAATTTAGTGCTGTCCATTATAGTTGTAAAGTTGGTGCTCATCGAATGTGTATTGTTTCCTGTGGAATCGGCCTTTATTCTGCCTTCCTTTTTTAATCTTGAAAAAAGAGTTGTCCCCGGCAGAGCGATCAGGAGGCCTACCATGGCCTGAGGAATACCTGCTTTCTGTATAAAAGATATCTGCCGGTCAAAGATATCTTCAGTATCACTGTCAAACCCTATGATGAATCCAGCCATAACTCCCATTCCATGCTGCTGGATTTTATGCACGGCTTTATTTAAATCGGTTTTAAGATTCTGAAATTTTCCTGTTTCCTTCAAGGCTTCTCTGGAAGGTGTTTCAATTCCAATGAAGACTTCATTAAAACCCGCATATTTCATACTGTTCATAAGCGCTTCGTCATCTGCCAGATTTATGCTTGCTTCGGTGAAAAATCTGTAAACATAGTCATGGTTTTTTTGCCATTCAGTAAGGGCCGGCAGTAAATCGCTTTTTACATGGTTTTTATTTCCAATAAAATTATCATCAACAATAAAAACAGGGCCACGCCATTTAAGCTTGTATAGCGATTCGAGCTCAAGGATAATATTTTTACTTGATTTCAATCTCGGATTATTCCCGTATGATATCCAAATATCGCAGAATTCACACTTGAATGGACATCCTCTTGAATATTGAATAGACATCGAGGAATAGGCCCTCATGTCAAGAAGATCAAATCTTGGTGACACGGAATTTGAAATGTCAGGCCGTATCCCGGGGAAATATGTTTTTTTGGCACATCCGTTCTCATAATCATCGAGGAAAATTTTAAGGGTGTCTTCGGCCTCTCCAAGAACAAAGTGATCTACATCTTCTATCTCTTTATAACTTGAAGTCGGGTAAGGGCCGCCTGCAACAACAGGAACCTTCAGGCGCTTGCAGGCCGTAACGGCTTTAATAAAAGATTCCTTTTGGATGCTCATAGCAGATATAAATACTGTGTCCGCCCATAGAATGTCCTTTTCCAATAGAGATCCGGTATTCATATCGATAAGTCTGAGATTGTATTTATCAGGAATAAGGGCTGCTATTGTAATTAGCCCGAGGGGAGGCATAGAGCTTTTTTTATGCACGAATTTAAGTGCATGCTTGAAGCTCCAGTATGTATTGCCTGGAACTTCTGGATATACAAGTAAAATGTTTTTCATATTATGTCACATGAGACCCTTGCATTACGCCTGCCGGAACCTATTTGGATATATTCAAATCTCTCCCATTCACATGGATTGCTTAATGAAAACAGAATTAACATAGCGTCTTATGATTTTTATCAAGAATAGGTGAAACAGGCAGGAAATAAAACAGTAATCTGAAATATTACAAAAGTTTTACATAGATAAAACGAAATCGGAAATTGAACCGCAATAGCAAGTTCAATCCCAGTATCTTGTCGCGGAGAGCCTCAAACACTCTGGCATTGACATTGTATGTAAGGTGTTGTAGTAACTTGTTATATTATGGACCAGTCAAAATGGTTTTATCCGATCATTGTTTTTATCTTTTCCGTTCTGGCGCTGGCAGCCTCGCTTTTCCTGTTTATATACTGGTATATGGAGGTAAGCACAGGTCTTGAGGCCGTTGTTGCCCGTTTTAACCTTGAGCCGTCGGTCGTTCTGGAATCACGCACATGGGTAGTCATTCTTGTGTTATCCCTTCTAGTCGGGATAATACTCCTCGGGATATTTACAATATTCGTATATAATCTTAAGACGTATCAGTTATACCGGCTTCAGCAGAACTTTATAAATAATTTTACACATGAACTCAAAACACCTGTAACTTCCCTGAAGCTGTTTCTTGAGACTCTTTCCAAGCACGAGCTGCCAAGGGCTGAACAACTTAAATATATCGGTTACATGATAAATGATGTTGAAAGGCTTTCGGATAATATCGGTAGGATACTTGATCTTGCCAGGATTGAGAGCAAAAGTTTTAAGGGCGGGTTTATTGAGTCAGATCTTGTTGCGGTTGTGGAGTCTTTTTGCAAGACAAACAAACATCTTTTCCCGGGATGCGAGATAGCTGTGCATAATTCTTCAGGAAGAATGTTCATACATCAGATTAACCTCTATCTTTTTGAAATGCTTATTATGAATCTCCTGACAAATGCGTTTAAATACAATGATTCAAAACAACCGAAAATCGACATTTCTTTTGACTTGCAAAAACAACAAATTTTCATAAGATTTGAAGACAACGGCATTGGAATTGAAAAGACCCAGATAAAAAAGATTTTCAGAAAATTTTATCAGATCGGCAAGTATAAGGATATGACTGCAAAAGGAAGCGGACTTGGTCTTCATCTGGTTCAGAACATTGCGCGAATCCATAAGGGAAAAGTTGTTGCTGAAAGCAAGGGAACCGGAAAAGGATCTGTTTTTACGCTTATCTTGCCTGAATAAGACAATATAAAAGCATCATAACATGCCTATCTTACGGCATTTCCAGCTTCAGTCATAGTTAAAGGAATAAAAGCTGTTATGAAGAGTTTGGGTGGAAAGCGCATCCTTATTATAGAAGATGATGTCCATATAGCCGAAGGACTTAAACTGAATCTTTCTCTTCAGGGGTATGAAGTGAATGTGGCTGAAAACGGAGTATCCGGCCTCAGGAAATGGAGAGCGTTTAAGCCGGATCTCATTGTGCTTGATATCATGCTTCCGGGAATAGACGGGTTTTCAGTACTTCAAAATATCCGCCTTGAGGATGAAAGAATTCCGATATTAATACTGTCCGCAAAATCAGAACCGGATGACAGAATAATGGGGCTTTCATGCGGTGTTGATGATTATCTTTCAAAGCCTTTCAACCTGGAGGAATTTCTCCTCAGGGTCGAGCGCCTCCTTGTCAGGGTGTCCTGGTCAATTGAAGAAGAGAATCTAAAAATAAAAAAGGGGGTTTCAGGTGATAAGATATATGCTTTTGGAGATAATACAATTGATTTCGAAAAATCGGTTGCAATGTGCAGAGTCGGAAACATAATTCTTACGGAGCAGGAGATCAAATTACTGAAACTTTTTATCGCAAACAGAGGAAAACCTCTTTCGAGAAGAAAGCTTCTAGAAATAGGATGGGGATATACCGGCATAACTACGACAAGGACGGTAGATAATTTTATAGTCCGTTTCAGAAAATATTTCGAGGTTGATCCAAAAAAACCACGTTATTTTAAAAGTCTCAGGATGGTCGGATATCTTTTTGACCATTAAAAAATGTTCTTGCCTGCAGTCAGGCTTTTAGTTTATTGAAGGCCTCTTTATAATAACAACAGAAGGGAAAAGATGGAATTCAAGGTCGCAAAAACCAAGCAGGATCTTTCTATCGACGTTTATGCTATTGCCGACCTGATTGCAATGACACAGAGGAAAAGCGGTGAAATTCCCTGGTGTGACGGCCAGAAAACAGACCCGTGGGATCATGTAGAAGCTGCAATGGGGCTGACTATAGGAGGGTACTTTAAAGAGGCGCAACTTGCATTTGAGTGGCTTTCACGTGTGCAACTTTCAGACGGAAGCTGGTTTTCATCATACATGAACGGTGTACCCGAAGACAAAACCCGTGAGGCAAATATGGCTTCATATGTTGCGGTTGGAGTTTTTCATTATTATCTCATAACCGGCGATAAAGGGTTCCTTAATAAAATGTGGGATACTGTCAGGCGTGCAATAGATTTTACAATCAGACTGCAGGCACCGGGCGGAGAAATATACTGGGCAATAAGCCCCGAAGACAAAATAGATCGCATGGCTTTGTTAACCGGCTCAAGCTCGATATATATGAGCCTGAAATGCGCTATATCCGTTTCACAGATACTCGGCCATGAAATACCTGAATGGAAAGATTCGCTGAAAAAACTTGGGAACGCTATAAGGAATATGCCGTATCTTTTCAATATGACCAAGTCCCGTTTTTCAATGGACTGGTTCTATCCTGTACTGACCGGAGCAATCACAGGCACAGAGGCCCAGAAGCGAATAAGAAGGTCTTGGAAAAAATTTATAGTCAAAGGGCAGGGGGTCCGATGTGTTTCAGACGAGCCCTGGGTGACAATAGCAGAGACTTCAGAACTTTCTCTTGCTCTTTATGCAATGGGCAATGCCAATCTTTCGCAGATTGTGTTTAGCTGGATTTGCAGCAAAACATACGAAGACGGATCCTACTGGTGCGGTTTCACAGTCCCTGATATGACTATATGGCCTGAAGAGAAGATAACATGGACAAATGCTGTTGTGCTTATGGTGGCTGATGCCATATATAACCTTACGCCTGCTGGCAGGCTTTTTTGCCACGATTCATGGAGCCTATCTTCTCTTGTTTCTTCAGATATGAAAGCGAAAGATAACAATATCTGTAAGTTAGTCAATTCGAAACAAACGCCTAATATTCTTCATTTATAATTGCGGATCATCTCCAAAAGAATTGACGATGATTCTATTCTTTTAATATGAACCGCCATGCGCAAAACCAGTCTTCAGGATGTTTGTCCGGCGGACATCCGATGCATTCTGTCATGATTCTTGAATCAATACTTCTTGCAAAGTAAGTATATTCGACCATGCCTCCCGACTTGCACGGGTAATCATCGAGCCCTTTTCTTTTTCTAGCAGACTGAACGCGGCATTCGTTCATCCGGAATATGAAACTGTCCGGAGTGTCATCAACTACAGACTGTGTGTTCAGCCGGGCATATATTCGGAAATTGAGGGCTCTCTTTAGACCCTCAAGTCCGGAGTTATCGGGAAGATTTAAAAATCTCTTAATAGTCCATGCTTCAAACGGGGAGAAATGCGCCCAGCAGGTATCATTGCAACGCTTGGCATCTATCATCCCGTTTGTAAATTCAACAGCCTGGAACCAGACCCCGTCATTTGCAATCCAGTTCGCTGCGGCGCAGTCCATCAGATCGGACAGTTTTTCTTTCGACATGTTCAGCATTGGAAGAGGTATGCCGTCCTTCATTTCAAAACCAAGGACTTTTCCCAGCCGCTTCATCTGGATTTCATATCCTCTTTCAGATGCCGTCTTGAGAGCTTCGAGAGCCCTTTCCGTTCCCATCTGGTGCCTTATTTCCGTGAACCAGAGGGCGTAATGGATTATTATGCGGTGGAACATATCAATAATCAGGCGGGCTGTCTGTTCGTGGTCAAGATCCTGTATTGAATCAATTCTATCCGGCATTTAAAATGTCTCCTGTTATTTCCGTCCGGTCAACTCCTTTGGAATTCTTCCCGTATGAGCGCATTCGGATCGAAGACGCCTTCCTACTATCTTTTCAGTCATCATGCCTATTTCGAGAACCTTGTCGACATTAATGCCGGTATCGATGCCCATTTCGTCCATCATTACGACCATATCCTCGGTAGATACAAGCCCTGTTATGGACGGGTCGGAATAATAGTATGCGCCTGTTCCTGCCACGGGGACGCCGTCCACAAAATTTGCCGGCTGGCCGCCTATGGCGCCGATTGTGGATTCAAAATGTGTGATTCCGGCCTGGAGGGCAGCGAGCACATTGGCAAGCCCCCATCCCCTTGTCGTATGAAAATGGGCGATATGCTTCGTTTTATCCGGAATTTCATCAAGAATCATTGAATAATACTCGTAGACCTTGTTCGGTGGTGCAGAACCGTCATGGTCTGCATGTTCTATGTCGTCAGCGCCTATGTCGAGCCAGCGCTTGGTGAATTCAACAGCCGATTTAAGCTCGGTAGGGCCTGCTATCGGACATCCCCATATTGTACTGACCGTTCCGCATACCTTTATTCCGGCTTCGTGGGCCTTTGGAATACAGGCTTCACACATCTTCCAGTACTCGGCAAGAGACAATCCGGAATTTTTCTTGTGATGAGCCTCGCTTGTTGAAACCATGAAAAGTATCCTGTCCGGGCCGTAACCTTCCTTTTTGGCAATTATGGCTCTATCAACAGCTTTTTCACGGATTGTAATAGTGGTTATTTCGGCATCTTTTAAGAGGTGTCCGACTTTTTTGCTTGTGCGAAGGCGTTTCATCACCGCATCAGCATCCTTGAACTGAGGCATGCCTGTCGGATTTCCGTAGTTTGTGACTTCGATTCTTTTAAAACCGGCAAGCAGGAGTTGTTCTGAAAGCCAGACCTTTGCGTCAGTTGGTATAAATTTTTCTTCGTGCTGGAAGCCGTCTCTTACGGTTATGTCTCCCAATACAACCTTTTTCGGATAATTCATGAGTGCCATTTCGATTCTCCATAAAATTGTAAAGTAAAGTGGTTAATTTTTTTCTTTCACTTGAACCCTCGAACCCTGCCGAAGGCCCGCCAATCGTTATGGCGGGAATCCTCGTACTCTCGACTCCTGTTTTTCCTATTTTCCCTTATATACCGGTTTTCTTTTTTCCCTGAAAGCTGCAAGTCCTTCAAGGCGGTCTTCCGTCGGGATTGTCACCCAGTAGGCATTCGATTCTATTGCAAGACCGGTCTGGATATCTGTTTCAATCCCGTAATTGATTGCATATTTTGCCTGCTCAATTGCTATGGGCCCTGTTTCGCATATCATGGCGGCCATCAGCATACATTCTTTTATAAGGTCATCCTTTTCGCAGATTTTATTGACAAGTCCTATGGATAGAGCTTCCTGCGCATCAATTCGCTTCCCGGTGAATATCAGCTCTTTTGCTTTGCCCCTGCCAACCAACCTTGGAAGCCTCTGGGTTCCACCTGCTCCCGGGATAATGGCAAGGCGCGTTTCTGTGAGTCCCATGTTGGCATTTGTGGATGCTATGCGGATATCTGATGCCAGGGCAAGTTCGGTACCTCCCCCAAGCGCTACGCCGTTTACACCGGCTATCACAGGCTTATTTAAAAGTTCTATCGAAGTAAAGAGATTTCTTATCGTAAAAATATATTCCTTTACCTGCACAGGGCTCAATGTTACACGCTCCTTCAGATCAGCTCCCGAGCAGAATGCCTTATCTCCCGATCCCGTGATAATGACAACTCTTATATCGGATCTGAATCTCAAAGTTTCCACATGATCCCTCAAAGAATGCAGCATGCTGAAATTTAAAGAATTCATTGCCTGTGGACGGTTTAAAGTAAGGATCATTATTCCATCTTTTTCTTCTGCAAGGAGAACCTGTTCGTCCGTCATATTTTTCACCTCCATGGTATCTGTAATAACTATATTTTAGATTCTTCTCCCATTTAGTTGGGAGAAAGGGGTCAAGGATCCCCAGCTAATTTTCAGATGATCCTAAAACAATGATCCTCAAGTATTCCCTGAATCGAGCGAATATATGAGCGAGCGCTCGGTCAGTTCTTGTTCAGTTTATCCTTACAGGTTCATTATTGTCAATATTTTTTTTGGATCATAATCGGGTTGACAAATTGTTTATTAATAAAAATTATAATATATAAATACAATATATTATGAGTTATAACGGACAGGCATAATTTCTTTTAATAGAGGCTGGCCTGTAAGATATCTTACATCTTGACAAGTAAAAATAATGCATGATATCAATATACGAATGAGCGCTCGCTCGGTTCGTTAATTTATTGAACATTTCCGCAGAAGGCTTTAACGGGCTATCGGAGATTATGCAGGAACTTCAAAGAACAAAAGATATTCCGACTCAGGTAAAGAATCTTAACCTTGTTGAAAAAAGACGACGGCAGATTGCCGAAGCCGCCGTTAAGCTTTTCATTGATAAGGGTTTTCATAAAACATCGACAAGGCAGATTGCAAAGGCTGCGGGTGTTTCAATAGGATCTCTGTATGAATATATAGCGTCAAAAGAAGATATTCTCTATCTTGTTTGCGATTCAATTCATGTTGAAGTTGAAAAACGGATTACCGATGTAATGGCAAAATCATCGGGGGGAAGGGACGCTCTTGCTGATATCATCCGAGAGTATTTCATGGTTTGCAACAAAATGAGCGATTTTATCCTTCTTATTTATCAGGAAACGCAGTCCCTTCCGCTCCAGTGGCAAAAGAAAGTATTGGAGAATGAACTCAGGATAACAGGCCTCTTTGTTGAAGCTATTGCCCGCCTTGTCTCACATGGGCACATTGCTCCTCTCGATGAAAGGGCGATAGAGCTTGCCGCCCACAACATATCCGTATTAGGACACATGTGGACATTCAGGCGGTGGTTTCTTGCCCGCCATTACAGTCTTGAAGATTATATTGAATATCAAACCGAATTTATCCTCAGCATATCAGGACAAAAAAAGAACCAGGCACTTTTAAAGGAGGGGGCATGAGCGTTGAAGTAAATGTCTATAAGCCCGGGCATAATATAAGGATAGTCACAGCAACATCCCTTTTTGACGGACATGACGTATCCATTAATATAATGCGCAGGATTCTTCAGGATACAGGGGTTGAGGTCATACATCTGGGTCATAACCGTTCGGTTGAGGAGATCGTTGAAGCCGCCATTCAGGAGGATGTTCAGGGAATAGCCGTTTCCAGCTATCAGGGCGGGCACATGGAGTTCTTTAAATACATGATAGATCTTCTCCGTGATAACGGAGCTCCTCATATCAGGGTTTTCGGCGGCGGCGGCGGAGTCATAGTTCCGGATGAAATCCGGGAGCTGGAAGCATGCGGAGTTGCAAAGATATACTCGCCGGAAGACGGGGCCAGGCTCGGACTCCAGGGAATCATCAACCATATGGTGGAGATGCTTGACTTTCCTACTGTCGATGAGAAGAAAATTGATATTACCGGCCTTTCTCCAGCCAACAAACATAAGGTTGCACATCTTATAACGGCAGTTGAAGTTGCAAAGAACAATGGAAACCTCTCCGATTTTATCCCGCTGCTTTCCGAAGGCAGAAAGAGCAAGGTTCCGGTTTTAGGCATTACCGGAACAGGTGGGGCTGGAAAATCATCGCTTACCGACGAGATAATCCTGCGGCTCATGAACGATATTCCGGAAGTCAAAGTGGCAATAATAAGCTGTGACCCGTCCCGCAGAAAATCGGGCGGAGCTTTGCTGGGGGACAGGATACGCATGAACGCTATCAACAGCCCCAGGGTATATATGCGGTCGATCGCAACCCGCATGTCTGATACGGAGATCCCCGAAGCTCTTCCGGAGGTTATTGATGTCGTGAAAGCAGCCGGATTTGATATTGCAATTGTTGAAACGGCTGGTATCGGGCAGGGCGATTCAAAAATAGTCGATCTCGTGGACGTATCAATTTACGTTATGACAAGCGAGTTCGGTGCGGCCTCGCAACTTGAAAAAATAGATATGCTTGATTTTGCCGATCTTGTCGTCATCAACAAGTTTGAAAAACGGGGAGGCGAGGACGCCCTCCGTGACGTAAGCAAGCAGGTTCAGAGGAACAGGAAGGCCTGGGAAAAACGGATTGATGAAATGCCTGTCTTCGGTACGATAGCATCAAAGTTCAATGACGATGGCGTTACGGCATTGTATCTTGGAATTTTAGACAAAGTCTTTGAAAAAAAAGGAATAAAATTCAATTCCGGAATCAAACGTCCTTCTCAGAAAAAATCAACATCCAAGACGATTATTATTCCGCCTGAACGGACAAGGTACCTTTCAGAGATTGCCGATGCGCTCAGAAACTATCACAGGGAGACAAAAGAGCAGTCCGGGGCAGTCAGAAAATTGTGGCATCTCGAGGAGACAGAAAAGATTGTATGTTGTGAGACAGGAAAAGAAGACAGCATGGGCGCAATTCTTTCAAGATTGAAGGAAGAAATAGCAGGGGCGAGTAAACAGCTTTCGGATGAGACAAAAAAGGTTCTGACCGATTGGGATGATATTAAAAAGAGTTATTCAGGGGATGATTTTGTATACAGGGTCAGAAATAAAGAAATAAGGCTTCCCCTTTATACGCTCTCTCTTTCGCACCAGAAGATTCCAAAGATTTCCCTCCCAAAATTCATTGATCCTGGAGAAATACTGAGATGGATGAGGGAAGAGAATGTCCCGGGGCAGTTCCCCTATACGGCCGGTGTTTTTCCGCTTAAACGGGTTGACGAAGATCCAACCCGGATGTTTGCGGGAGAAGGGGATCCTGCAAGAACCAACAACAGGTTTAAGCTGCTTTCAGCCAACTATGATGCAAAACGGCTTTCAACGGCTTTTGATTCCGTGACCCTTTTCGGGAATGATCCGGACAGGCGTCCTGATATTTTCGGAAAGGTCGGTACTTCGGGAGTAAGCGTATGTTCACTCGATAATGTTAAGATGCTGTACGACGGATTTGAACTTTGCGCGCCAAATACATCAGTATCGATGACGATAAACGGGCCGGCTCCCATCATGCTTGCGATGTTTTTAAATGCCGCCATAGACCAGCAGACAGACAAGTTCAGAAATAAGGAAGGGAGAGATCCTGATGAAAAGGAATACGCGGATATCCGTTCAATGGTCCTTTCAAATGTCAGGGGTACCGTTCAGGCCGATATTCTAAAGGAAGACCAGGGACAAAACAGCTGCATTTTCTCAATAGAATTTGCCCTGAAGATGATGGGGGATATTCAGGAATATTTTATTAAGAACAATGTCCGGAATTTTTATTCCGTTTCCATTTCCGGTTATCATATAGCGGAAGCCGGTGCAAATCCAATTACCCAGCTTGCCCTGACACTGGCAAACGGGTTTACCTATGTTGAATATTATCTGTCGAGAGGCATGCCGCTTGACAGTTTTGCACCAAACCTTTCTTTCTTTTTTTCAAACGGAATGGATCCTGAGTACACGGTCATAGGAAGAGTTGCGCGAAGAATATGGGCTGTTGCGATGCGGGAGAAATACAAGGGATCCGAACGCTCACAGATGCTTAAATACCATATACAGACTTCTGGAAGATCGCTGCACAGCCAGGATATCCAGTTTAATGACATCCGAACAACATTGCAGGGCCTCTGCGCGGTGTATGACAACTGCAACAGTCTTCATACGAACGCATTCGATGAAGCAATAACCACTCCGAGCGCGGAATCCGTAAGGCGGGCACTTGCAATCCAGCTTATAATCAATAAGGAATGGGGGCTTGCAAATAACGAGAATATGAATCAGGGGAGCTTTATAGTCGAGGAGCTTACCGATCTTGTCGAGGAGGCCGTCCTTGCGGAATTTGACAGGATCACTGAGCGCGGCGGTGTTCTCGGTGCAATGGAAACCGGGTACCAGCGAAACAAGATCCAGGAAGAGTCTATCTACTATGAGACTTTGAAACACACTGGTGAATATCCGATTATAGGCGTCAACACCTTCCGTGATCCTGACGTTGATCCTGAAGAGATGTCGTCATGCGTTGAGCTTGCGAGAGCATCGGAGGGAGAAAAAGAGGCTCAGCTTTCGCGACTTGAAGAATTTAAAGGAAGAAACGCGGATAAAGCTCCTGGGGCTTTGAAAAGGCTGCAGAAAGTTGCCCTGTCAGGAGAAAACATATTTGCCGAACTCATGAATACCGTGAAGAGCTGTTCGCTGGGGCAGATTACCCAGGCCCTGTACGATGTCGGCGGTAAATACAGAAGGAATATGTAGGCGTGAGGCATGAGGCGTGAGGCAAAAGGAGCAAGGGCAGTGATCAGTTATCGGTTATCAGTTATCAGAAACCATATTTACGATTAACGAATCACGATCCACGATATACGATATTCGAAGTACGATTTATAAAGGAGAAAATACAATATGAGAGAAGCGGTTATAGTGAGCGCTGTCAGGACTCCTCTCGGGAGTTTCAACGGAGCGCTTGGAAATGTCGGAGCTACAAAGCTTGGTGCCATAGTGATAGAGGAAGCGGTCAAAAGGGCGGGCATTGAAAAAAAGAATGTTAACGAAGTGATAATGGGCATGGTTCTCCCCTGCAGTTACGGGCAGAACCCTGCCAAGCAGGCCGCTGTATTGGCAAAAATGCCATGGGAAGCCGAGTGCATTACAATAAACAAAGTGTGCGGTTCGGCCTTAAAAGCCGTTATGCTCGCAGCCCAGGCGATTCAGACCGGAGATGCCGATGTTGTGGTTGCCGGCGGAATGGAAAACATGAGCATGGCTCCATACTTCCTTGAAAAGGCAAGATTCGGCTATCGCATGGGACCGGGAAAACTGCAGGATCATATGATGCATGACGGACTCTGGGACAATGTCAATGATTTTCATATGGGAATGTCAAATGAACTCTGCTCGGAAAAATACGGAATCAGCCGGGAAGATCAGGACAGGTATGCAGCTGAATCTTACAGGCGCGCCATGCATTCTATCTCTTCAGGCCGTTTTTCGGATGAAATCGTTCCGGTTGAAATAGCAGGCAAAAAGGGGCTGACAATTTTTGACAGGGATGAATGTCCGCAGGAGACAAGCTATGAATCCCTTGCAAAGATGAAGCCTGCCTTTAAAAAAGACGGGGTTGGAACTGCCGGAAACGCTTCGATAATTAGCGATGGAGCTGCTGCTGTTGTCGTTATGTCCAAAGAAAAGGCGGAAGCGCTCGGATGCAAAATCATGGGGCAGATCGGAGCACAGGCTTCTTACGGCATAGACATGAAATATGTGCTTGTGGCTCCTATATGGGCGATCCCCAAATGCCTTGCGAAAGAGGGACTTTCAAAGGATGATATCGATCTTTATGAAATCAATGAGGCTTTCAGCGGTTCAACAGTTGCCGTACTTCGTGAACTTGGTCTCGATCCTTTAAAAGCAAATGTTAACGGCGGAAGTGTTGCTCTCGGCCATCCCATCGGCGCAAGCGGGTGCCGTGTTCTTATAACGCTTTTGCATGAAATGATAAAACAGGACAAAAAAACAGGCCTTGCTTCTCTTTGCCTCGGAGGCGGAGAGGCCGTTGCAATGATTGTTAAAAGATAAGGAGAATCAAATGGATATAAAAAAATTTGGTGTTATCGGAGCAGGTCAGATGGGAAACGGTATTGCTCAGGTTGCAGCCATGAGCGGCCTTGAAGTTATAATGAACGATATAAAGGATGAATTCATCAAGCGCGGTCTTGATACGATCACAAAAAATCTTACACGGAGCGTTGAAAAGGGAAAGATGACGGCAGAGGAGAAAGATGCTGTTTTAAAACGCATTAAGACCAGCACCGATTTAAAGGATATGGCCGGTGCCGATTTTGTTGTGGAGGCCGCAACTGAGAACGAGACCCTGAAGTTCAAGATATTCCAGGATCTCGACGGAATATGTCCTCCCGGAGTCATTCTTTCGACAAATACATCTTCCATTCCCATAGGGCGTATTGCCTCCCAGACAAAGAGGCCCGATAAAGTGATCGGGATGCATTTTATGAATCCAGTCCCTGTTATGAAACTTGTTGAAATTATACGGGGAATAGCCACTTCCGACGAAACATTTAAACTTACCTGGGACCTGTCTTTAAAATTCGGAAAAACACCGGCTTCGGCAAATGACTATCCGGGCTTTATAGCAAACAGGATTCTTATGCCCATGATTAACGAAGCGATTTATTGCCTCTATCATAGCGTAGGCAATAAAGAGGATATTGATACTGTTATGAAGCTGGGAATGAATCATCCGATGGGACCTCTTGCTCTCGCAGATCTTATCGGACTCGACACATGCCTTGCCATAATGGAGACTCTTTATAACGGATTTATGGATTCAAAATACAGGCCATGTCCTCTTCTCCGGAAATATGTTGAAGCGGGATGGCTGGGGAGAAAGACAGGAAAGGGTTTTTACGAATACAAATAAGGAGGCTGTATGCCGAAAAAAAAAGAAACTTCACTTGTCCAGGTCGGGAAGAAAATCCAGAAAGTAAGGGAAGAAAAAAAAGTGTCCCTTGACCAGATAGCAAATGAAACGGGGTTTTCAATCGATTATCTTAAGAAGATTGAGGCCGGCAAGGTTTTTCCTCCTGTAGGAGCGCTGCTCCAGATTGCAAAGGCCCTTGAAATTGACTCCGGATACTTTTTGAGGGAGCAGGAATCGACTTTAAGCAAGCGCATTAAAGCCTATACCAAGCGTACTGAAAACTACGCGTACACAACACTCACGCCCGGGGCTGAAAACAAGCATTTGAAAGCCTTCAAGGTTACTGTTGATCCAATGCAGAATCATACAGGGGTCGGTTATAATCACGAAGGGGAAGAATTCGTATATGTTCTTGAAGGAAATGTTGAAGTAGTCGTGGGGGATCACGTTAACAGGCTGAGGGAAGGCGACTCCCTGCACTTCAATTCCGGGATAAGGCACATGCTCAAAAACATCGGAGAGAAAAAGGCGGAGCTTCTCGTCGTTATCTACGGACCATGAATGACGGCTTCATGAAAGATTTTGGTTCCTGGTTAAAATAAAACAAGCCAATATTTATAAACAGAGACCTTTGAAGAACGCCCAATTTTGCCCAAATACAAGGAAGGCGATAATTTTAACCGCAAGGAATACACATAAGTATTTCGAGGATTGAAATTTGAGCCTGACGCAGTAATCGGGCAAAAGGGGGTGTTATGCAAAGATCTCTTAAAAGGAGTAAAAGATGTCATACTATCTTACCGATGAACAACTCATGATCCAGGACATGGTCAGGGAGTTTTCAAGGAAAGTTGTAGCCCCGACAGCTATGAAGCGGGATGAGACCAAGGAGTTTCCGGCCGAAAACTTCGAAAAAATGGCGGAGTTGGGACTCATGGGTATGATGGTTCCGTCTGAATACGGAGGAGCCGGCACAGATACGGTGAGCTATGTTCTTGCTCTTTCAGAGATTGCCTATTCATGTGCATCTACTGCCGTAGTTATGTCTGTTCACAATTCCATAGTATGTGAAAGCATCTGCCGTTACGGGACTGAAGACCAGAAAAAAAGGTATCTGCCGGCTCTTGTCTCCGGAAAAAGCATCGGGGCTTTTGCCCTGACCGAGCCGCAGGCCGGTTCGGATCCTGTGAGCCAGAAGACATCCGCGGTGAAAGATGGTGATTACTATGTACTAAACGGCACAAAGCGGTTTATCACAACAGGAAAAAACGCCGGGCTTACGATAGCAACCGCAAATACCGAGCCTGCAAAAAAACATAAAGGAATAAGCGCATTTCTTCTTGCTAAAGGGACTCCGGGGTTCATAATAGGCAAGACCGAGGATAAAATGGGACTCCGTGCCTCCGATACCACAGATCTTATCTTTGACAATTGCAGGGTCCACAAAAAAGACCTTCTCGGAAACGAGGGGGATGGATTCAAAATAGCAATGACAGCCCTTGACGGCGGCCGGATAGGAATCGGAGCTCAGTCTGTCGGAGTTGCCCAGGCGGCTTTAGATGCGGCAGTAAAATATTCAACCGAGCGTGAGCAATTCGGCCAGACCATATCAAAATTCCAGGGACTACGGTGGATGATTGCAGAAATGGCAACCGAACTTGAAGCGGCACGCCAGCTGACTCTTTCGGCGGCCGCCACAAAAGACAGGGGAGAAAAATACACTCTCGAGGCATCCATGGCAAAGCTTTATGCATCTGAAATGGTGAACCGGACTGTCGCAAAGGCCCTGCAAATACACGGCGGATACGGCTATATTAAAGAATATCCTGTAGAAAGATTTTACAGGGATGCCCGTGTTTTAACAATATATGAGGGTACAACTGAAATACAGAAGGTCGTTATTTCAAACCATATTTTTAACGATAAGAGAAGGTAAATAAGATAGGATTCGAGGGTTCAAGGGGTCGGGGGCTCAAGGATCAAGGAGCAAGAGGCAGTGGTCAGTTGTCGGTTATCAGTTATCAGAAACCATATTTACGATTAACGAATCACGATCCACGATATTCGATATTCGATGTGCGATATTCGAACGGCGAGTCAGGGATTAAAAATGAGGGAATACACGATATATCCGATTGCGGTCGGTATAAATGAAACCGACCAGGGCATAATGACATATCAGCGTGATTACGGGAAAAGAATAATTCTTCCAATCTACGTCTTTTATTTGAAAGGCGGGGACAAAAACATTCTTGTAGATACCGGCCTTGATGAGTTTGTCGTGTCGGAGGAAACGGAAAAGAAATGCGGATTCAGAGTTTTTGAATTTGAGGATGCTCTCGCATCTTTTGATCTCAAGCCTGAAGATATCGACGTTATAATCCATACACATTTACATAACGATCATTGTGAAAATGACTATAAATGTACAAACGCCTTGGTTTATGCCCAAAAAGCCGAGTTTGCATTTTTTAAAAACCCTCATCCTATTGATCACAGGTATTATCCCGACATTCTTGATGGAGTCAACGTAGTTGAAATTGATGGAGATGCTCAAATAGAGGACGGGATAGAAGTGATTTTTTCTCCCGGTCATTCTGTCGGGGGGCAGTCGGTTGCCATAAACACTTCCAAGGGGAAAGCCGTAATTACAGGATTTTGCTGCAATGAAAAGAACTTTCCATCTAAAGGTCCGGCAATTTGCCCCGGTGTTCATATAGATGCTATCAAAGGATATGATTCCGCCCAGAAAATAAAAAATATGGCTGATATAATCATACCTATTCACGATCTTTCAATAGGAAGATTACAGCAGATTCCGTGAAACGGCATATTTTCCTACGGCTTTCTCATCACAAAGTTTTCACATGGGCTTTGAGTGAGCGAGCGCGTTTGATGAAGGCAGTGTCGAAGGTATAAAAAGATACACCTTCCGGACTAGATGTCAAATGCAGGGCGTCGGCGAAATCAAGCCCCTTTTCATAAAAATCGATCGCTTTCTCCAGTTGATCCGGCATTTCTACCTGCACGTTGGGCAAACCGAGGATGTGCCGCAAGGCACGGATGATGGCCATAGCGGAGAGATCGTAGGCGGCGCGCAGAACCCACTCCAACTCAAGGAGCGTTGTTTTTGCGACAAAGATTTCCTCCGCTTCGGCCAAAATAGCCAAGGCCCGCTTTGCCTGGTCGGGTTCGTCATTGGTGACGTAACGGACCCAGACATTGGTGTCCAGAGCGATCATGCCGTTTTCCCTTTCCGCCAGCGCTTGCGGATATCCCTTTGAACTGCCTGCTCCATGTCCTCCAAACTGATTACAGGTCCCTTGTAACCGGTGCAGCCGAGTCCGTCTTCGGGTCGGGTTAGTGGGAATGTCCGGTTGGGTTTCAGAAGAATGCCGGAGGTTATCTCTTCGACAATAAAACGAGTGCCCGGTCGCCATCGGCGGCTCTCCCGAAGGGATTTGGGGATGACGATCTGACCTTTGCCGGACAGTGTTGTAGTAATCATGGTTATCTCCTGAGTGTGTAAGATTTGGTAAGATTAAAATAACAACTTCTTCGTTGAAGGTCAAGTGCGATCTGATATTTTGAAAAGCTCTGAAAATTGCTATCGGTCAGGAGCCTTGCGAAACCGTCGCAGGTGCGAAAATTCAGACCCTACCCCTAAAAAAGGTCAATCCTGCGCGCCAATGATGCGGGATTACCCAGCCGCAACTTGAAATGATTGCCCAACAGGTTGAAACTCTCCAACTTCCTGACGCGACAGCTTGGTGCGGATTTGCTCGAAACGACTGATGGTCTCTTTTGAATAGAGCCTCTCCCCGCAATGCTCGCATACCTCCGCCAGCACCGTTACAACCGCCGTGTGCCTGCCGCCGCGCAGCAGTTTTTCTACTTCTTTTTCAACGATCTCTCCACAACACACCGGGCATTTACTAAATGGCTGCATCCTTCGACCTCCTTATTCGTCCATTAACCCAGCGTTTCGGGTCCGGACAATATACTGTGATCATCACGGCCCATCGATTTTCCCGACTGTAAGCCCAAACACTGTGAATCGGCTCTTTCTTGAATGTCGTTCCACATATCAAACAACTGGGATAAGGGATATGTTCCGTATGGCGTCAACAATCTCTTCCAAACTCACGTGGCATGATATCCTTTTCATATCCGGGATTGTAATTCAATTCAGTGTGATAACCAATATAGAGAAAAAAATGTAAAATCAAGATTTACAAGGGTGAAGGAAGAAACCCTTATCGAAGCTCGATTCTTAGCGCCTTAAGATTACGAAGGGACAAGTACAGTTCAACGTAGGGATCAACCCCGAGAACCTGGCTATCGAAAGGGATATAATCGTATCTCAGGTACAGCTTTGCTGCCACATGGTCCAGGTCAAACAGGAAAAATGGCGTCGGTAATTTCGCGATCCGCAGCTTGATGGAATCAGGCAGGTTCTTATAATTCATTCAGATACCGTTTCCTTTGAGCCATTTTAGTATTTATCCAATCTTTGCACGACCAGGTTCTTGTTCTTTATCTGATTGTTTTTCCGAGAAAAAGCCGACGCTGTTCTTTGTTGAAAATGCCACGAACAAATAAGATTGCCGTAAGTTCCTGTATCGCTATATACAGCGCTAAATCCTTTATAAATTTCCAGAATCTCTTCATGGCGTTTTTCTCCATATTATTTTGTTGCCACAGCAATCCAGTTGTAAGCTGTTCCTTTGTCCAGAACTTCCTTTGGCGGGAGACGCATGGGAACCCCTGGATGATTATAGCCCATCACTTCTGACGGCAGGGTATCGACACCGTATAGCTTTTCTTCAGGCAACTTATCCTTGCCGGGATAATTCGTGTCGCTGTAAATCTCAATGTCCCGGAAACCGGCACGGTTCAGCAGACCCCGCAACCCCTCCTCCGTCCGGCAATTAAGGCTCCAACCTGCAAAAGGATCGTCTTTTGTTCCGATGTGCTGGATTAGAAAACTGCCCAGAGGATCGTGGCAGTGCATGTTGATGTTCGACGAGGAAACGATCAGCTTTCCACCCTCGGATAACTGAGCGTAATCCTGGGTCAAAATAAACTCAGCGGCAAAATCCTGTAGTCCGCAGATCACACCGATCTTTATGATCACATCTGCCGGTTCCATACTTTTCGTGAGACTATTGGGTATATATTGAACAATACCGGGATGAATGATTCCCTGCTCTTCCAAGTGTTTCGTCATCTTTTGTCCTAATGATATGGCTTGGGCATTGGTATCGTAGTTGATGATTTGAGCAATACTTCCGTCACTGTATTGGGCGGCGTTTAGGGTATCGAGG
>JAABQB010000038.1 GCA_011391695.1 Desulfobacteraceae bacterium
CAGGTCTACTTTCTCATCGTTGAACTTCTGTGCGATAGCGTTGGCCTTCACCATATCACCCTGAGCGTTTTGGCGGTCATAGATAATGTTGACTCCTTCCTTGAATCCGGAAGAACTCAGAGCATTTTCAAAACCTTTCTGGTCCGCATCGAGCGCCTGATGCGAAACAATCTGGGTAACTCCGATGCGGACCATTTTCTTGTCTTCAGCAAATGATAAAACAGAAATGGCGATGATTGCTATTGATAATAGCATATAAAACTTTTTCATGGCCGATATCTCCTTTTCGTCTATTGTATTGAGTTTTATCTCACCCTCCCATTAATCCCCTCCCTCAAGGGAGGGGATTAATGCTTTTGCAATTGGCTCCCCGTTATATGAATATTACGGAAATCACATCTAAAGAGCGGAACTGCTTCGATTTATATATCATAACTGGTTAAATTGTAAAATTAAATTGTCAGGAAACATGGAAATCAGGTTTGAAGATCAATATAGGGTGAAATTTTGGAACAGCCAATTGAGCCAATTGCAATTGGCTCAATTGAATTTTTCTTTGCACAGAGGGCAGTTTTCAGGAATATTAAGCATCCGGATCAGGGAACCGCTTATCAGGTTTTTATAAATCGATTTATTGCATTTCGGGCATTTCACGAATGTGTACCCGATCCTGGACGAAATAAGAATAATAAGTACCCCGACTCCAAGAATCATAATGGAATTGAACATCCATATCCCTGACAGTCCAATTCCGGTTCCTGCAAATAAACCTGCGACAATTCCAAGGAGTTTTAAATTAAGCTTTTTGCGTTGAGTCATTTTTCCCCTGTTTATTAAAAAGTGGGCCTTGAATTTATATGAGAATACAGGAGTCGGAATTCAGAATAAAGCGCTATTACCATTTTAACGCAAATACATGAAGAAATTAATAGAGTTGACAAATATTTCAGTGCATTTTATTAAATTTATCAAATACGCATTCGAAGTTTATACGGAGGATACCATAATGCCAATATATGAATTTTATTGTGGAAATTGTAATACCCTTTATAATTTCTTTTCAAAATCCGTTAACACGACAAAGAATCCGTTGTGCCCTAAGTGCAAAACCTGCAAACTCTCAAGACAGGTATCTGTTTTTGCGGTTACAGGAAGAGCAAAGGAGGGAAGCGATACAGATGATCTGCCCTTTGATGAAAGCAAAATGGAAAAGGCGATGCAAATGCTTGAAAGGGAGGCCGGAAATATAAATGAAGAAGATCCCAAACAGGCGGCAGCTCTTATGAGAAAGCTTTCAGATGCTGCGGGGCTTAAACTCGGATCCGGTATGGACGAGGCAATAAGACGCCTTGAGAAAGGCGAAGATCCTAACAATATTGATTCCGAGATGGGAGATATTCTTGAACAGGAGGACCCTTTTTCCTTGTCAGGTAAAAAAGATGCCGGGCGCTTAAAAAGAACCGCGCCCCGGCGGGATGAAACGCTGTACGATTTGTAAACAGAATACGTACAGGTGGATATGGCTCTCGATAGTGTGATATGCAAAGGCCCGAAATCGGGCGCACGATGCGCTTCTTACAAAGGGTTTAATAGATGGTGCTGGAAAAAATCAAGACGCTGATCCGCGAAAACGATATCTGCGTGCTGGCCACTTTGGGTTCCAACGGTCCGCACACCTCTCTGATGGCCTATATCTGCTCAACGGACTGCACGGAAATTTATCTGGTGACTCCGGTTAAAACCCTTAAGTACAGAAATCTGGAGAGCAATGCCACAGTAAGTCTGCTGGTGGATACGCGTGAAAAAGAGTCCAGGCAAAATATCCAGGCCCTGACGATCACTGGCAAAGCACATATTATCCGTGATGCCGGCAAAATCAATGCTGTGCGCAGCAAGATCCAACAGCGGCATGCTCATCTGCGAGAGCTTCTGGATCAGCCGGATATAGCCTTCATATGCGTTAGCGTCGAAACTTATCAGCTGCTGGATGGAGTTTACAAAGCTCATTTTGTACGTTTGGCGGATATCAAGGGAGCTGATTAATCCTCTTCTTCACCCGGTCCGATCAGGGGCAATTCCTTTTCGATCTTAAAAAAGACCAGAAACCTGTGTCCCTTGAATTCTTTGTCCGGAGGATAGGCGCGGCGTTTTAGCTGCGTGAGCAAATCGCTGTCCTTTTCTTCGCGGATTTTGGTCAAAAAGAAACGTTTGCCTTTGTAGCTGCCGGCGCTCTCTTTGAAAAGATAAGCTGCCAGCGGGTTGGATTGAAGGTTGTGATGGGTCAGGTTATCGTTCATGATAAATGCTACGGAGCCGTCCTCCATTACATGGGGCCTGCTGAACACGGCAGAATCCACGCGGCCGTCTTTGTCGGCCGTGGAGATCACGCCGAAGCCTTTGGTTTCTTCAAAATAGGTTTTCAGATCCATAGAATATTCTCCTTTTTGCCTGAATATAGAGGGCTTGTTACCGGAGACAATCCGGAATATTGCATGAAAGAGCTTAAAGTTCAGTCTCTCTATATACCTATGATTAAACTTTTTTACTTCAAATACAAGAGCTTCTTTTGAGATTTTGCCGGGCTCCGGGGAATATGGCAGGGCCGGAGAAGTTAATCGAAGCATAAGTACAGCATGTGAACAAATTGAAATATTGACATATTCTATAATAAAGATGCGCGATTTCGGTTCAAGAAAATGGACGAACGGGGAATTTAAAACTCCTTTTCGATGGGGAGACTCTCGCGGAGATTCCCATCGACCGATCCCTCAAGTATGCTTATATACATCCAAATGCCGCAGGATACGGAAGCTGGCCGAGTCGGCAGCATTACTCCTCAGAAAAAACGGCGCGGTGGAGTAATACATTTCCTTGACATGCAGGACGCTCTTTCGTATTCTGAAAGCAGGCAAAAGCAGGGTCTTATCAATAAAAAGAGGAGGGGGATCATGGATAAGAAAATTGTCGAACTGTACGATGAATACAGGCATGGGATAACGGACCGCAGGGAATTCCTCAAAAGATTGTCCGTTTTTGCCGGAAGTATGATGACTGCTAACTCTCTGATCACTATGTTGGAAGGCAACTCCGCCAGGGCCGATCTGATTCCAAAGGATGATCCGCGCCTTTATACCGAAGACATTATATATAAGGGCGCAACAGGAGATATTCGTGCCAAGCTGGCGAGACCGAAGGGAAGCGCAAAACTACCCGGGGTGGTCGTTATCCATGAGAACAGGGCTCTGAATGCACACATCGCCGATGTCACGAGGCGCATAGCCCTGGAGGGTTTTCTGGCGCTTGCCCCCGACGCCCTGTCACCGGTTGGGGGAACACCGGAAGAGGAGAAGAAGGCAATAGCCCTCATAGGACAACTGGACCAGCCGTCGACGATCAAAAATTATGTCGCTGCCGTCCAGTATTTAAAGACTCATACCATATCCACCGGAAAGGTGGGGGTCGTTGGTTTCTGCTGGGGTGGAGCAATGGCGAACCAGCTTGCCGTTCACTCTCCCGATGTGTCGGCGGCAGTTCCTTATTACGGCAGGCAGCCCGCTTCCGAAGATGTCCCAAAAATCAAAGCATCCCTGCTTATCCACTACGCGAGCGATGATGAAGGGATTAATAAGGGCATTCCGGAGTACGAAGCGGCGCTGAAGAGATCCTCCGTTGATTTTGAAATTTATTTATACGAGGGTACTCAGCATGCCTTTAACAATGATACGAATGCCGCCCGGTACAACAAGAATGCAGCGGAACTCGCTTGGAAGCGCACGATAGCCTTCTTTAAGGAGAAGCTCAGGACTTAGCGACAGACAGCCCCATGCAGCACTTCTTGTACTTCCGGCCACTACCGCAGGGGCACGGGTCGTTGCGGCCCGTTTTGGCCGGGATACCGGTCACCACACCGGGGACAGGCAGCTTTTGCCCTTCGGGATGCTGCCGCCACAGGGCTGACAGCTCCGTAATGAAAGGTCGGCAATGGGTAAAGAAACGTTTGTAACCGGCGCAGAGATAGTTCAAACCCTCTTCCCCGCCCGGCATACGGAGAAACCGGTCCTTTGGACATCCGCCATTGCACATCGCGAGGACTTCACAGTTCCTGCAAACCAGAGGCAACCCGTCCAGCTTGGCCTGTCCGAAGGCCCTCTGCGCTGGGCTCTCAAGCAGATCAGCCAGTGAGCTCTCCCGGATATTCCCAAGACGATGTTCCATATCCACAAAGTGATCGCAGGCAAAGAGATCCCCGTTGTGTTCGATGACGGGAATATCTCCGCAGGTTTTCCGGAAAATACAGAGCGCGTGGTCCTGTCCGAAGGCTGTTCCGATCGCCTCCTCAAATATCTGCACTTTGACGCGACCAATGTCCTGACTCAGCCACTCGTCAAAAATCGTACAGAGGAAATCACCGAAGGCTTCAGCGGGTACCGAGCGGTCGCTTACGCCGCGCCCGTCAGGCTGAAACTCCACCAGAGGCAGGAATCCCAGATAGCTGGCCCCTATCTGCTTGAAGAACCGGTACACCCCGGCAGGGTCCAGGACATTACGGTCATGGACCACGCAGAGTATATCGAAAGGGATCCGGTGCTTCTGCAGAAGCGCGTATCCCCGCATCACCTGCCTGTGCGTTGGCTCCTGCTTGCTGCTGACGCGGTATAAGTCGTGCAATTCTTCCGGACCGTCGAGACTGAGCCCCACTCCAAAACCTTCCGCTGCCAGAAAACGGCACCAGTCCTCGTCAAGCAGGGTGCCATTGGTCTGAATTCCGTTCCGGATCTGTCTGCCGGCGGGCTTATGCATATGCTGAAGGGCAACGATCTTACGGAAATAGTCCAGCCCCAGAACAGTCGGTTCTCCTCCGTGCCAGGAAAAACTTATCACAGTAGCGTCAGAGGCATCGATATGCCCGACAATGTACTGCTCAAGGATATCATCAGGCATACGAAAGGGCTTGCCATTCGGGAAGAGGTTTTCCTTCTTCAGATAATAACAGTAACTGCACCGGAGGTTACAGACGGAGCCGGCGGGTTTGGCAAAAACCTGAAATTCGCGGGACGCTTTAGTCATAATAAAATGGACGCTCCACACATATAAAGTTTCTATGCTACCTTACCAAAACACCTCGGGAAAATATCCAATATGACGGCATACCCCGGTTGAATCTGCGCAGAACCACGTCGGACGGAACATTATGCCCTCCGGTTTTGATCCGTTAGGCTATCCTCTTAAAGGTTGAGTGATGGGAAAGCTGTTTTTTCAGTAAACCAGTCCCATGAACCCCAGGCCAATAACGTTCATGACAATGGCAATGCCATAGATGGAGGAGATGAATATAACTCTCCTCTTTGTCGTTTTAAGCCAGAGCATGAAAATAATGGCCGCATAGAAATGAAAGTACCCGAAAAGGAATATCAGCCATATTCCGGCGAATGTGCGGTGCCACCAGGGATATTCCCACACAAGGAGCCCGCCGTAGTTGAGCACGCATTCCACGACCACGCAGAAGGCGGCGTAGCCGATGGCCCAGAACCATTTTTCCGGAAGGCCGAGGATTTTAAGGCTCTGCTCCTTTGACAGGGTGTGGTAGTAGATGATGCCCGATATGGCGAACATGAACATTATTTCAATGTTCCACCCCACCATGGTACGGAGCGCGGTGTCGCCCGGCGTTGTCCAGAAGGCGGAGCGCTGGGTGAGAGCCATTACCCAGCCGTTCCATGTTTCGTTTAAGAAATCCATGCCGAAGAGAGTAATACCCGCGAAAATCGCCTCCCAGTTGCCTGTTTCTCTGGCTTTCTTGATCTCGATGACGTAAATGTAGAACACGATAGAAAGAAGAGGGATTACGTACCACTTGAGCATCGTTACATCCCGCAGGCCATTAAGAGCCCGAACTGTCGCGTCGGTCATTTAACACCTCCGAATCCTAAAATTTAATCCGGCAATAAGTCTTCCTATTCATTCATCCGGTATGCGCCATTTAAAGGATACACATATTTTTCCCAGACCCTTTTAAACCGCTCTTCATCTACCACAGGCCTTTCTATCATTTTCATGCAAAGTTCCATCTGTGTATCCGAACTGCTTGGTTTTGAATGAAGCTGGAGAGCAAATTTAGAGAAGTCTCTCACCATAAAGTCAAATATCTGGTCAACCACATCATTATCAACTTTATATATAATGGAGTTTTCAATAACGAGCTGGCCATAAGCAACAAGAGTGAACAATTCTCCCAGTGTAAGAAGAAAGTCGATATCCTTGCCCTGGGCTTCACTTGGGGTGGCTTTAACGAGAAACTCCTTTAAGGTTTCGAACTGGGTTTTGAATATCCTGATATTGGGAAGATCAAGGCTGTTATAAGCCAGGTTGAAATCATGGAAGCGGATTTTCCCCAGACCTCTTGTCGCTCCCTGGTTGAAAAGGAAATCGTCATTGGAGGGATCGTTTCGTTTCAGTATTTCCGGAAATTGTCCCGGATTGAAGAAGTAATTGGCCATGAATTTAATTATAAGCGCCATATTCACATGGACGGTTCCTTCAAGCTTCGGGAGCGCGCGGATATCCCTTGCCGCCATTTCGAAATACATATCCCTCTCAAAACCCTTTGCTGCAATGACATCCCACAGAAGATTTATCACTTCCTCGCCCTGCGTTGTCACTTTCATTTTTACTATGGGATTATACAGAAGATAGCGCCTGTCTTCGGGAGAGGCCGATTTCATGTAATCGGCAGCCCTGTTCGCAAAAAGCTTCATTGCAAAAAGGCGCGCATAAGCATCGGTGAAGAGCATTTTTATATGCGGAAAGTCGGTGACGTACTTGTTATAAAGCCGCCTGTTGGCCGCATGATCAATCGCCTCGAATAATGCGTGTGTGCAGATTCCTATGGATGCCCATCCGAGATTGTACTTGCCGACATTGATCGTATTCAGCGCCGAATCCCACGCATCCTGCCCTTTTGTAAGAATCTCATTTTCCGTAACGGGATATGAATGAAGAGCAAATTCAGCGACATACGACTGGCTGTTTACGACGTTTTTTACGCATTCATAATTTTTGTGCTGCGAATCCGCCGCAAAAAAGACATATTCTCCGGTATCCGAGTCTTTGGCAAAAACTGAGACTATCGCCGCCTTGTTGGCGTTTCCTATATAATATTTCCCGCCATCCGCCCTGTAGGCGCCGTCCGGCATCTGTGTCAGCATCATTTCGCTGGAATAAAGGTCCGCTCCGTGCTGTTTTTCCGAAAGGCCGAACGCGAAAATCCCGCCATCTTTGAGCATCCGGGCCGCTTGCTTTTTCACAGCTTCATTTTTCCCCATCCATATGGGACCAAGCCCGAGAATCGAAACCTGCCAAGTGTACCAGTAAGGCAATCCGTAGAAACCTAAAATTTCATTGAAGTCGCATATTCTGGCAGTATCCCACCGGCAGCCATTGTCACCATATGCCGATGGAGTGAGGAGCGTCGAAAATATTTTTTCATTCTTTATAAAATCCAGGAAATCGGCATACCAGACGCTGTTCCGGTCATCCTCTTTCAGTTTAACCTTGCCCATATTTTCAAAAAAACCGATTGTTTTTTTCATTATATTCCTTGATTGTTCATCAAGATGCTCAAATGTTTCTGTCTTCGGATTAAGTAAAATCATGATAAAATACTCCTTGCAGGTTAAATAGTGTCCATCCGGAGACTATTTAAAGCAGTTGGTTGAAAATATCAAGCACGTATCTGCATATATTTCCGGACTCCCGCCCCCTTTTTAAATATTCTTGAAAAAATTTGTTAATACTAATAGTATGCAGCCATATTTCATCTTATAAAAGAGGAGGAATAAATATGGGACTAAATATTCTGATTGCATTCGATGATTCAGAAAATGCTATGAGGGCTGTGGAGTTTGTTGCTAAATCCTTTACTCACGACAGCACGATCACTCTGTTGAGCATTCTTCAGGATAGCATAGCTCTTTGCGACATGAACAGCCCGGAATTAACCCCTTACTTTCTGACCCAGCAGAGCGCTTTTTGTGCGCTCGAGGAGAAAAAGAGAGAGATAGTTAAAGAGGCCATGGAAAAAGCCAAAGGCACGTTTGTTAGCAGCGGCTTCATAGAAAAGAATATATCCATGAAGATAGAAAAGAAGAAAAGCGGCATAGCAAGGGATATAATTAATGAGGCTCAATCCGGTTTCGATCTCATTGTGGTAGGAAGAAGAGGGCTGTCCGGGATAATGGAATTTATACTCGGGAGTGTTTCGCAAAAAGTTTTACAGTACGCAAAGGATACTTCGGTATTGGTTGTTAATTAAAAACAACTCTTGTTCGTCTTAATGCCTTGTTATAGTCTATCCCGGATATTTTGATATGGTTTTTCAGATGTTTCATGTTCGATTTTATTGCCTCTTCATATAAGTTTTTTGAAATACCGTAGCGGGCTTTAAAATGAGCAGGAAAAAAGCTTATGACATTGCCAAAATCCTTTGCCAGCCTGATTTTTATCGTATGATAAAAATCTACTGTTTTGATAATAAGATCCAATTCATTTTTATAAATATTTATATTAGACTCCCTGAATTCATGAAAAAGAAAAGGCAGCTTCTCAATATAAGTTCTGTCTGACATCTGACCAACGAGGTCGGCTGTTCCAAGCATTTTTCCAAGCAATTCGGCTTCGCGTGTTGAAAACTTTATATCGTCTATTTTTGCATGCACGCCGGTGCAAAGAAGCATATCAGAACATGTTTTAATTTGCTCTTTGGGAAAAGCATTTTTTTCAAAATATTTTTCCATAAACTTTATGCTTCGATCAACATGCACTTCTGTATATTTTGCGCCCGTACCGGTTATGTCATCATCTGTTTGAATATAACCGACATCGTGCATAAGTGTTGTAATCAGGGCAAGTATTGCATACTCCTCGCTGATTTTCTCTTTTTCTAAAATCGCGCCGTGCACAAGTCTTGCCATTGCAAGGAATGCATCGGAGGTATGGTGAAGGTCATGATATTTAGTATTACAATGCTGGTATCCATTGTATTTGCCATGAAAAAGATCTGTAATATCCCTGAATACGCGGGTTAAAAGCTCTAAACCGATATTTGGGTATGCCATGCAAAGAACTGTTTTTACCTCATCGAATACACAATGAGGATCATACATGTTTACAAACTTTGATAATTGAATTTTATCTTTACCTTTACTCATAAACGCCCGGGTGGTAAATTGGCAGAGAATAGAAGATTACGGACAGATTGCAAATTTTTCCCTCTATAACAGTAATAATTTAAACCGTCAAGTTTAGGATGTAATATCATCAGCATATATGCCCTTTATAACCATATCAAATATCAAGGGTAAAGTTTATATCCCTGAGACAAAGTCTCAAACCCTGAAAAAAAAGAATTGTCACGACTGCTTTTCATGCCAGCTTTGCAGTGAAAGCCGCTGTCAGGCGTGCATGTCTGAAGAATCATGTAAAAACAAAGAGCCCAGGTCTCACAAAAAACCTTCAGCAAGTGATGCATCTCCTGAAAAATGAATATTCCTGATTTTATCTCTAAAAAAAGAACAGGCAGCTTTTTTTCCTGTTATAACCTGGCGGATTCTGCTGAAAGAATATTATGCGGGGCCGTTGATTTTATATATTCAAAACATCCGCAGCCTTTTCCTGAAAAATCCAAACTAATGAACTGCAAAATAATTTCACACAGGGGGGAACATGATAACAGGGATGTTTTTGAAAATACCCTGAAGGCGTTCGATAAGGCGCTTGAAAATGGAATTTTCGGCATTGAATTTGACATGCGCTGGACAAAGGACTTAAAACCGGTCGTGCTGCACGACAATAATGCAAGACGGTTATATAATAAGGATATGAATGTCAGTGAAGTTTGTTTTTCTGATTTAAGAATGTCCATCCCGGAAATACCTTCTCTTGAAGAAGTTATTGCAAGATACGGCAAAAAACTGCATCTCATGGTCGAAATAAAACAGGAGATTTATACTGAGCCTCTCAACCAGGCCGGAATACTGAAAAAACTTTTTTTTGATCTTATGCCGGGAAAAGACTACCATTTTATTTCTCTTTCGCCCGAAACATTCAGCATTATTGATTTCGTGCCCGAAAGCACTTTCATCCCCGTAGCAAGGTTAAACCTCAAAAGCATGAGTCAAATAGCGTTGCAAAGCAACTATGGCGGAGTTGCCGGTCATTACCTGCTGGTAACAAATTCTCTTATTAAAAAACATCTGGATAAAAACCAGAAGATCGGAACAGGTTTTGTTGATTCCGAAAACTGTCTATTCCGGGAGTTGAACAGGGGAACGGAATGGATTTTTTCAAACAATGCCGCGAAACTTCAAACAATTGTCAATTCTTCTTTGAAGCGTGCCATATGTTTCCCCTCCCTTTTTCCCCCTCACCCTAACCCTCTCCCGCAAGGGGAGAGGGGGTTTTTGAGACTTTTGCAATTGGCTCTCACATATAGAAAGCACTTAAGGAGCAATAAAAAATGGACGATTTTCCTGAAAATGCAGTGGAGATGATCAACGAACTTATTGGCGGCTTCAATAAGTTTATGGGCCTTCGTTTTGTCAAGGCTGTTCGAAACGAGTTCGTTGCTGAAATAAAAATCGATGAGCGACATCTTCAGCCTTACGGGATTGTACATGGAGGTGTTTACTCCGGCATGATCGAGACATTATGCAGCACAGGTGCTGCGTTAAATGTATTTTCCGAAGGGAAAAGCGCTGTCGGTCTTGAGAACACAACTTCTTTCCTGCGGGCTGTCCGCTCTGGCACATTGCGCTGCACCGCCAGGCCCGTTTTAACAGGGAGACGTTCACACGTGTGGGAGGCAGAGGTAAAAGATGACCGCGAACGACTGGTCGCCACCGGCCGTGTAAGGCTGATAGTGCTGGAACCAGGCTCTGAGGCCGATGGCATAACCGTTGAACTGAACCGGAACAATGGGCAATAACCCCGCTGCTTCCCCGCAAACTGATGACCCGGGCTATAGATTCGTGGAAAAAATTTTCCGGAAGCAATTGTTGACAGGTTCTGAAAATTATGAAAGAAGAGATCCGATAACATCGATTCTCATGGTTGAGAAATAATTGAGGAGTGCGGGCTGTTTAGGTTCAAGTTGAGGAGGGAGAATGGCAAGAAGATATGGCATAGCGATCTTGAGTATCCTTTTGAGTGTATGGCTGCTTGATGTACAAGGAGCCGCGGGTTCCTCAAAATCGTCGAAATCAATAACCGCCCATAAGAAACATTCGTCCGTTAAAGCCATGCGGACTCCCAAAAATCCCGTTCTACGCTCCGCTTCAGTATTGGTAAAGGACCAGCAGACAGGCGAGGTGCTGATTCAGAAACAAACAGAAGCGATATTGCCCATCGCCTCCATAACCAAACTCATGACCGCAATGGTAGTTCTGGATGCCGGAATTGACTTGAGTGAATCAATTATCATTGAACCCACAGACGTGGACACTCTTCTATACAGCCCCTCCCGCCTGCCCGTGGGCACACGCCTCTCACGCAAAAATGCTCTCCTGCTGGCTTTGATGGCTTCCGAAAATCGCGCTGCTAATGCTCTCGGTCGGACTTATCCGGGCGGACTTGAAGCCTTTGTTCTTGAAATGAATGCCAAGGCCAAGTCATTGGGGCTTTCCAATACGCATTTCAAAGATACTGCCGGGCTCTCAAGCGGCAACACCTCTTCCGCCCGGGATCTTGCACGGATGGTGGATGCAGCTTATAACTATCCACTTGTTAGGGAATTTACTACCCGGGAAGAGGCTACTATCTTTTCAGGACGCCGCACACTGGAATTCCATAATACCAATCGCCTGGTCCAGAACCCGCGATGGCAGATCGGTCTATCCAAAACAGGCTTTACTAATGAGGCCGGCCGATGCCTGGTAATGCAGGCTTCGGTTGCCCGGCGCCACCTTCTGATTGTGCTGCTTGATTCTCAAGGCAGGCTGACCCGCATAGGTGACGCAAACCGTATCCGGCATTGGATGGAAGAACAGTCACTGGCGCAGCAAAAACGGCAAGGTTAGTCCGGATACTCTGCAACATTACAAACTACTGTCCCTCCGCCATTTCATTAAGCCTTTCAGCAACCGGCGTATTTCTGGATCAACTCCAAATTGGGATAAGAACCTTATATTGACACAGGAGAATATTGAACATGACTGTACGTAAGAAAAAGACTGAAAGAGACATTGAAAAAGAATACCCTTTGAATCAGTTTATTGAAAAGCTTCGCAGACTGGCCGATTGTCTTGAGCAGGGGAAAAAATTTCGCATACAGATTGATGGCGTGCGATTATCCATTCCTCCCGAGGCAATTATCAACATCGAGCATGAAAGAAGCGAGGGAAAAGAGGAAATTGAATTTCAGCTTAAATGGCAGAGAGATTAAAGGAGAAATAATTTATGACTGATCAGCAATGGGATTGTCAGCCTCAAATGCAAATTGATCCCGACAAGGTTTATAAAGCAGTTATTGAAACCGGCAAAGGCTCTATCGAACTGGAGCTTTATCCGAAACATGCGCCCAAAACGGTCAACAATTTTGTATTTCTTGCCGGAGAGGGTTTTTATGATAACACATCTTTTCACAGAGTTATCGGCAATTTCATGATTCAGGGAGGAGATCCGACCGGGACAGGAAGGGGTGGACCGGGCTACAGTTTCAAAGACGAGTTAAAGGGAAATCCACTTGTACACGATAAGAAAATGATCTCAATGGCAAATGCCGGGCCGGACACGAACGGGAGCCAGTTTTTTATTACTCATTCCCCGCAGCCGCACTTGAACGGGAAACATACGGTATTCGGCAAGGTAATAAACGGAAGCGAAATCGTTGATTTGATAAGGCAGGGAGATAAGATTGAACGTATAACAGTAAGCAATTTTTAATCCTGACAGATTTGCACAATATCTGATCCCAGGAGAAGGGAAATACCGAAGATCGACACAGAAATCGCCCAAAAGGGCCATTTCCGGGTGGACACTAATAAATCTTGACTTTTACTCAGATACATATTAGTTGTAATTACTGTTACTTGGATATGTTTAAGCAGGATCGTTTTCTCATAACCCCATAAGGATGCGATACCATGAAAAAACCCGCTATTCTCTTACTGACCATTTTCTTTCTGATTATCTCGAATACTATATGCTTTTGCCAAACAAAAGAGTTGGAGCAGGGCATCAAGGATTTCAACAGTGAAAATTTTGAAGAGGCTTTGGATAGCCTTGTCAAAGCGAGGGAAAAGGATCCACAGTCTTTCGCTGCCGCTTTTTACCTCGGCATGACCTACAAACAGCTTGAAAACTATGCCGAAGCAAAAAAGCACCTTGAATATGTTGTAAAAAGCAATCCCCAAATCAAAGGGACTCTGGCAGAAAAGGGGATTTTAGTCCTTATTGAAGTGTTATACCGGCTCAATGAACTTGACACCGCTTCAGAATATATCGGTATGGCGGAGCGGGAGAAAATTGATCCGGCTCAGACGGCCTTCCTCAAGGGCCTGATTTTTGCTAAACAGGGAAATAATCCGGAGGCGATCAAGGCATTTACTGAGGCCAAAGGGTTGAACCCATCGCTCACAGTTTCCGCCGATTTTCAGATCGCCTCCATTTATATGAAAGAGGGAAAACTGACAAAATCACAAGAGACATTCCAAAGCATTGTTGCCTTTGATCCCAATTCTGATATTGCAGCGTATGCCAGAGAATACTCCCAGCAGGCTCAGAAGGGGATTGAAGAAAGAAGATATCTTAATTTAAAAGCAGGCTTCAGATACGAATTTGACGATAATGTTATGAGCAGTCCCGGAGGAAATGTTGCTATAAACTTACCGACAAATCAGAAGGACGAAAAAGAGGTATATACAGCCCAGGCCGGATATAAAATCATGCAGGAAGGATCGCCTTTCAGCCTATTGACCCAATATAACTTTTACAGTTCCTTCCATAATCAGCTGGATGAGTATGATCTATTAAGCCATACTGTATTTCTCATACCGGCATATGCCATGAAAACAGGGCAGCTCAGTTTGCAATCAAGCTATGTCAAAACGTTTCTTGATTCAGACAAATATTCCGAAACCATTTCCCTCACGCCGACTTATCAGTTCAACATCAAGGATAATGTTCATATAGGCCAGTTATTTTTTAAGTACATAAACAGAGATTACTTCAATACAATAATCAATCCTGAGGAAAATATGGACGCCGATGTTTATGCCGGCGAGATTGGTTACATATGGCTTTTTGCTAAAAACAAGGGATTTTTTAATCTTAAATATGAGTTCAGTGATGAGGATGCCAGTGGTGATAACTGGTCATTTAAGGGGAACAAGGTATCTATGTCCATTCTTTTCCCCTTCTTCGACCGGTTCAAGTTTAATGCCTACGGAGAATATCTTCGCCGGGATTTCGAAGAGAAGAACAATATCTTCTTGGTCGACAGAAAAGACAACAATTATATCGCGACCGCGTCTCTTTCCTGTATGATTATGAAAGGCATCGACCTTATTGCGCAGTACACATATCTGAGGAATGATACGAATATCGAGTTATACGATTATAAACGCAATATTGTTTCTCTTGGCATCGAATTTTATTATTAATACAAGGACATTTGAGGGGGGAGATTTATGAAGACATTCTCTATGATTAAATCTCTGATCTGTATATCAGTTCTGTTGCTGATTATCACAGGTATAGCTTTTGGAGCGTCTGTGGGAGAAGTAACCTATGTGAAAGGAAAGGTCGAACTGTTAAAATCCGGTATGAAGTCGGTAAAACCGGTTCGTACAGGAGATCCCATTGGTGTTGGCGACATATTAAGTACAAAGGGCAAAAGCAACGCGGAGATCAATTTTAATAATGAAAACGTTTTAAAACTTGCCTCTTCAACAAAGGTTGAAATTAAAGAATACACGGCCCAGCCTGACCATGTTTCCGTCATAATCAAAATGCACAGCGGAACGGTGCAGGCCGTTTCTGCGCCTGAGGATATAAAACAGGTCCCCTCCTCAGATAACGATAAATATGAGATTTCCACCCCGACGGCTGCTGGTGGAGGCAGTCGAGCCGATATGATTGTGACATATCAGGGTGGTGTGACCAGTGTGCTGTTTGTCGCGGGAAAGGGGTATGCCTACCGCCATCAGACACCCGGCAAAGTTATACCCATGACGGCGGGGAACATCATCTCCATGAATAACAGCAAAAAATCATCACCTATGCCTAAACCGGTATCGAAAGTCGAACTGGCGAAACAGACCAGGGCCATGGCGTTTGAAAAGAAAGTGGCAACGGCGAAGCAATCGGATGAACCTATCCCGTCAAAGCATGTTGGCGTGTATGTTGCGAAGGTAACCAGTCTTGAGGGAAGGGCAGACATATTAAAATCGGGTGATAAGTCCGCAAAGTCCATCCGTCTGGGAGAGCCCCTTAACCTGGGCGATATCATCAGAACAAAGAGTGACGGCAAGGTCGAGATTACCTTTAATAACGAAAACGTTTTAAGACTTGCCGCCTCATCAAGGGTTGAAATCAAAGAGCACATGAACCGGGAAGAAAACAACTCCACCATTGTTAAGATGTACAGAGGAATGGTGCAGGCTGTTTCTTCACCCAGTTTTATTAAGCGGGTTTCAATCTCTCCAAATCATAACACATATGAAGTCCATACCCTGACGGCTGTTTGCGGCATCAGGGGATCCAATATGATTGTTTCATTCAATAGCGGCGTGACCAGTGTCTTATTTGTTACTGGTAAGGGATATATCTTCAATCCTGAGATGAGAGATATTATTATACCAGTAACGGCGGGGCAGATCAGTTTCATCGAGAAGGTAAATACGCCACCGTCACCGCCTAGACAAGCGATGGGGGCGGAAATTGCGGTACAGGTAAAAAGCCTGACGCCTGCGCAACCATCATCAACATTGACGGCTTCGGCCCCGACATCAACAACCCCGACTGCTGTGTCGTCTACACAGACGGCTTCGACCTCGACATCAAAAACTACAACACTGGTGTCGACTACAAAGGTATCGCCGACGCTTACGAAGTCCCCGACACTGGTTACGACTACCCCGACAATTGCCACGACCCGGACGATTGCGACGATTTCACCGACGATTGCGACGATTTCACCGACGATTGCCACAACCCCGACGATTGCGACGATTTCACCGACAATTGCCACAACCCCGACGCTTACGACGATTTCACCGACGATTGCCACGACCCCGACGATTGCGACGATTTCACCGACGATTGCCACGACCCCGACGATTGCGACGACCCCTACACTTACTACATCGCCGACGCTGACGTCGCCAACACTTACATCACCTACGCTTACGACGTCACCAACACTGACATCACCGACGATTACAAGGACACCGACGATTACGACGTCTCCTACGCTTACCACGTCACCGACGATACGAAGATAACGTACCTGCAACTAAAAGATTATAGAAGGAATATTTTCTGAAGAAAGAACAATATTGCACAGGGTAGTAAGAAAAATCAAATTGCGGTGTGGAGCTTCAAATGAGTTTATTTTTTTAATGTATTCGAAGGCTTGGCTTCAGATTTGGTTGCTTTAGGCTTTGGAGGGGCTAATAGTTCTTTGAAGGCTGAGTCCCATCTTCCGATTATTGACTCAAGTTCACCGATATTTGCCTTGGCGCCGGCTGGATCAGAGACGATCTTATTTTTGGTCGCTTTCAAATCCTCCGCAAAAGTTTTGGTAAAAGCCGCCCAGTCGTCAATCATCTCCTTGTCCTTCATCTTTTTCTTGACATTCTTAGCCGCGGCTTTGAGGTTCTCCCATGCTTTTTCCAGATTAGCAACCGCTGCGTTCGCTTCGGTGGCAGCCAATTTCTTGCCTTCCTCCACGGCAGCAGTGGCCTTGTCGAAGGCGGCCCTGGCAGCAACATAACTCTGCTTAGCCTCCATGTACTTCTCTTCTTTCATCTGGGCTTCAGCAGTTTCCCAGATTTTCTTAGCGGCATCCAGATCGGCTGCGGCATATTTTTCAGCACCAGAAGATATGGCGGTATCCATGGCGGCTTTGGTAGTCGATTGCTCAGTCACAGCGGTATACTTTTCAGCGAGGGCATCTACGGCAGCTTTTGCAGCCGGTTTGTCGGTCTCGGGGGATGTTGCGCAACCGATGGGCGACAGAGTCAGTGCAAGAATAATCATCAACAACACTGAAAGCTTGAAATTCATCACAGGTGTACCACTCATTTTAAGATTCGTATAACTTGCTATAATATAACTATTTTTGAAATTATATCTTTCTGGGAGTTTGTCAATATGTTTTTAATTTTGAGAAAGGAAAACCCAGAAATCGCCCAAAAGGGCCATTTCTGGATGGAAACTATATAATATTTATTAAAGCGCTTCTTATATCAGGATATTTGAATTGAAAGCCGTATTTCAGAAGTTTATCGGGAACTGCCCTCTGGCTTGCCAGAATTGAAGATCCAAACTCTCCGAGAATAAGCCGTATCATGAAAGAAGGAGCCGGCATAAAAGCCGGCCGGTGAAGAATGCCGGCAATGGTTTTTACAAGTTCAATATTTCTTGTTGATTCCGGTGCGGTAAAGTTTAACGGGCCGTTTACAGCCTTATTTTCAAGTACAAAGATTATCGCTGAAATAAGGTCTTCAATATGAATCCATGGGAACCACTGCCTCCCATTGCCGACGGGCCCGCCGACGAAAAAGCGGATCGGAGGTATCATTTTTTCCAGCGCCCCGCCGTCTCTTCCGAGAACAACACCAAAACGCATGGCAGCAACCCTCGCTCCCTTATCTTTCGCTTTAAAAGCTTCTCCTTCCCAGTCCCTGCAGACCTCTGCCAGAAAATCGCTGCCTGACGGCTCGCTCTCTGTGAGGATATCTTCCCCTCTGTCGCCATAGTAACCGGCGGCTGAAGTGCTGCAAAGAGTAATCTCCCTGCCTGAAGGAAGAGCTTCCACTAGATTTAGAGTTGTTAGAATCCTGCTTTCATAAATAGATTTTTTGTATTTTTCATCCCAGCGATTGAAAATGCTTCTTCCGGCAAGATTGATGACCGCATCAACATCTTTGAGTTCATCCTGCCAGGAGCCTTTTTTAGTCGTGTCGGCGAAAATATATTTTAAGTTGGGATTTGATGATGTTTTGCCGGCTTCATGTCCTCCGACTGCGAAAACAAAATGTCCTTTCTTCAGTAAGGATGCCGAAAGATGTGACCCGATAAAACCGGTGCCGCCTGTAATGAAAATCTTCATGTTTCACCCCTCGAACCCCTGAATCCTTGACCACTTGAACCCTTAAATATTAAACGTACCCGATTCAATATAAGGAACATCCTCGACCTCAATAGCGTGCAGAATGTTTCCGTGCATCCTTTTCTTCATCTCCAGGATTACGGCTCTTCTTTTATTAAGGCTTTTAGCAAATGCAAGCGTTTCGTTCATAAGATCATTTATATGGCAAGCCTTTGTAACGATATTATTCTCGACGCATTCCGCCGCTGTAAGGCGCTTTCCTGTAAATTGGAGCTCTTCGAATTTCTGCCTCGGAATGGCCCGGTTCAGCAATGCAAGCATTCCGGGCAAAAAGGGTATGCCCAGATCAACTTCCGGAACACAGAAAAAACCCCGGTCAGAACGCATGAATCTGAAATCAAAAGCGCAGGTATAAATAGCTCCGCCTGCGAAAGCATGTCCGTTCACGGCGGCAATAGTGAGCATGGGAGACATAAGCGTTCTTTTGTACAGAATGTTTAATAAATAAAAAAAGTCTTTTGCTGTTTTTACGTCTTTTTTCTGGATAACAGGAAAAAGCCAGTCAAGATCAAGACCGTTTGAAAAAATCTTATCATGGGCGGACGTTACAATAAGGGTTAAAGCTGAAGTCTCGTTTTCCACCTTGTCCATAACATCCAGATAAGCGCGGATAAAATCAGGGTTAAATCTATTTTCACCGTTGTTTAACTTTATAATCGCCACATTTTCATCAAGAGCATACTCAACCAGCGCCATACGGGAAACCTCCTAAAAAAAAGGGCAACACCGTTTCTGGTGTTGCCCGGATATGCAGATATTAAGAACAATCAGGAGCAGCAGGAGCCTTTGGTGCCGCAGCTAGTACAAGAGGCTCCCAAATCAAAGCCGGATGTAATCTTAAAACCGACTTCGAGAAAATCTACCTTAACGGGCTTTGCTTTTTCCATGAATTCCTTGTTTATCAGGTACTTGAATCCATCGATATCATAAACATTATCCGAATCTTTAGGCTCATCCAGAGCCATTGCCAGAGAAGGACCGCCTCATCCGCCTTCGTTTAAAAAAATCCTGATAGGCGAAACATCTTTTCCTTTAAAATATTCAGCTATCTGTTGGGTAGCCGAGGGTGTTATTTCAACCATTGTATTCCTCCTTGATATACAAAAAATATATAAAATCCTATGTGTTCTTTATCAAACAAAACAGAAACTTTTTCCGGTTGCCTGATTAGGGCGTAACTTAATTACAGGAATGCGATTTGTCAATCAATATTAACACCATTTAACTCATCAAAACTGACACATCAGCCCGGCAGGAATAATATTTTAAGGTTCTTCTCCCAATTGGTTGGGAGAAAGGGGTCCAGGATTCGAGGATTCCCGCCATAAAGATTGGCAGGCCTTCGGCAGGGTTCAAGTGTTTGTTTTCTAATGATTTTATCTTCTGATTTTATCTTCGGCTTTCAGCATCCTCTCAACCTCCCTGATATCTCTTCAAGGTATTTTTCATATATATTATAATCTTTTGAGGAAAAAAGAATGAAAATTACCCTTGTTACAGAACTCTTTCCATCTTCTAAATATTTGCGTACTGTACATATGGCTATTTTACATGCCTCCTTTATGGGATAGCCATAAACTCCGCAGCTTATTGCAGGAAAAGCTATTGATTTCAAACTGTTCTGCGAAGCAAGCTGCAGGCTGTTGAAATAACATTGTGATAAAAGCCCGCTGTCTTCAGCCTTTCCGCTGTAAACAGGCCCTACGGTGTGAATCACATGACCTGCTTTAAGATTGTAACCCTTTGTTATCTTTGCTTCTCCGGTATTGCAGCCTCCAAGTTTCCTGCATTCTTCCAGAAGTTCCGGCCCTGCAGCCCGGTGGATGGCGCCGTCAACGCCGCCTCCGCCGAGAAGCGAGCGATTTGCCGCGTTAACAATCGCATCGACATCGAGTTTTGTAATATCCCCTTGCATAATTTCCATCATGTCAGTCATAATTTTTCCATATTTCGCATATTTATCAATAAGTTCGAGTTAATAATTGCGGTGAGAATTACCCCTTGAACCAAGATCCTTCAAGTTGAAACCCTTTTCCCGAAACATTCTCAGACAGGCATCTGCAACAGCCTGATCGTAAAAGGTTCTTTACGCTGAAAGCGTAAAGAAGAAAGTGGCTCCTTCACCCACTTTCCCTTCCGCCCATACTTTTCCGCCGTGCCGGTTGATGATTCGCCGGACATTTGCAAGCCCGATGCCGGTGCCTTCAAACTCCTCTGAGCGATGAAGACGCTGAAACATGCCAAAAAGTTTATCGACATATTTCATGTCAAAACCTGCCCCGTTATCCCTTACAAAAAAGCACACCTCACCTTTTTCGCCGATAGTACTCCCGATCTCGATTACCGCGTCGGTTCTCATTTTTGTATATTTGAAAGCATTTGAAATAAGATTGACAAGAACCTGTTTGAGCATCGCGGAATCACCGTAAACTTCCGGAAGCTGGCCTATTTTCCAATCAATATTCTTACCTCTTTCGTCCACCTGAAAGTCTCTTAATATTTCCTTCACAAGGCTGTTGAGATTCGTCTTCCTTTTCATCATCTCCACCCGAGCCATCCGCGAAAAGGATAGAAGGTCGTCAATCAGCTTTCCCATACTGATTGCCGAATCTGAAATTCTTTTCAGATATTGCCTGCTTTTTTCATCAAGAGTTTCATACTCACGCTTATTAAGCAATTCAGCAAAACCCGTTATATGCTGCAAGGGTGACTTGAGGTCATGCGATACTGTATAACTGAACGATTCAAGCTCCTTATTTGAATCTTTAAGCTGGACTGTCCGGTCGATAATCCGCTGTTCGAGTTCGGCGTTAAGCCTGAGTATCTCATCCTCGGCGAGCTTTCGCCTGGTGATGTCACGGGCAACGGAAATTGTTCCGATAATTCTGCCGTCACACAAAATGGGGGATCCGCTCACTTCGCCATACTTAACGGTTCCATCCTTTGCTATAAAACGATAAACCGCCGCCGAAATTGTTTCACCCTTTAAGATCAAACCTAAATCGGCTACAGCCTGTTCAAAAGATTCCGGTGCGAGGATATTCCCTAAATCAGTAACAGAACGGCCAACGAAATCCTCTGGTTTATATCCCATTATTCTCTCCACGCTCGGAGATATGCCTAAAACATTGAGATTGGTGTCAATCATATAAATAACATCTGTTGCATGGAGAAAAACAAGCCTATACCTCTCCTCAAGAATTTTAAGCTCCCTGTTAGCCGTCTCCAGATCAACCATTTTCTTTTCGAGTTTTTTGAAAAGAATCTCATTGTGCCGCCTGAAAAACTCCATTTCTTCGCCAAGAGGCTTTGCCACCGCCTGCTTTACCGCATAGTTTTCTTCAAATAACTCTTTTATTATATTCATGAAGATATCAGGTTCCTGAGGTTTAAGTATGAATCGCTCCGCCCCGAGGCTTAAAGCAAAAGCCTCGTCTTTAGGTTCTGTATATGTGGCGGTGTAAAATACAAAGGGTATATGTTTAAGCCGCTCGTCTGATTTCCACTCGCGACATAAGGTGTACCCGTCCATCACCGGCATCAGAATATCTGAAACAATAAGGTCCGGAGGACTTAGCCTTGCTCTATCGAGGGCATCTCTGCCGTTTTCCGCCGAAGTCACTTCCATGCCATGCCCTTTAAGCAAGGTTTCCAGCATATAAAGATTGGCGCTGTTGTCATCCACAATTAAAATTCGTTTTGTCATTTTTACTCTCTTCTCAGTTTTATAGGCAAATGTTGTTCAATCTTTGCAACAAACGTATCCGGATCAATCGGCTTTTCTATATATCCGTTGCAACCTGCTTCCATTACTTTCTCCCGGTCGCCGGACATTGCATGGGATGTCACTGCAACAATGGGCGTTTCTGCAAGGTCCGGGTTCTGCCTCAAGTTGCGGGCAACAGCGTAACCATCCATTACAGGTAGTTGTATATCAAGGAGAATCATGTCGGGTTTGAGTGAGGCCGCCATTTCTATGCCGGATTCACCGTCCATAGCCGCAAACACCTCATAGTTTTTCTGCTCAAGTATGTACCTGACAAGGTAAAGATTCTGCTCATTATCTTCTATAACAAGAATTTTTCCTTTCATACATTTTTCCTTTCTTCAGGAAGGGATAAACTGAACGTACTTCCGGAACCCCACGTGCTTGTTACCCATATTTTACCACCCATGAGTTCTACAAGCCTTTTACAGATGGAAAGCCCCAGTCCCGTTCCTTCATATTTCCTGGTAATTCCCGAGTCGATCTGCCTGAATGCCTGAAAAATTGTTTTCATGTCTTCATCCCTGATTCCAATGCCGGTATCAATAACCTTTATATTTACTTTTCCATCTTCCGGTTCGCATTCTATTTTTACCAAACCCTTTTCCGTAAACTTTATGGCATTGCTGATCAGGTTCAGAAGAATCTGCTCTATTCTCCGCCTGTCGCCGGTCATATATTCAATTCCGGGAGATATTGAACATGTGAGCTCAAGTCTTTTTTTATCTGCAAGCGGACGCGCACTCTCAACAGCCTTTTCAATAGTTTGACGAAGGTTATAATTTTCATGAGCTATCTGCATCTGTCCTGCTTCGATCTTGGAAATATCAAGAACATCATTAATAAGGGAAAGCAAGTGCTGAGCGCTCCCGCGCACCATGTTCAATTGTTTTTTCTGCTCGTCGTTTAAAGGTCCGACTATTCCCTGCAGGATAATACCGGTAAAACCTATGATTGAGTTAAGGGGTGTTCTCAGTTCGTGCGACATTGTGGCAAGGAAAGCCGATTTCAACCTGTCGGCTGATTCGGCGCGCTCTTTTGCAACAGCAAGTTCATTGAGTGTCTGAATACGCTCCTTAATCTCAACGGAAAGCTTCTCGTTTGCATCCTGAAGCTGTGACGTACGATCTTTAACCATTGTTTCAAGGTGATCCCTGTGTTCTATCAGATCGATTTCCGTATCTTTCAATGATTTGTAGGTTATCCGGAGAGTCTTTATCATCTGGTTATAAGAATTTGCCAATAATCCGATCTCATCTTTAGACTTAGTATCGATACTGCGCTCAAGATCAGATGTGGTAGTGATGTAATCCGTTTCTTCAATAAATTTCTTCAAAGGACTCACGATGTAAATATTAAGCCCGATCAGGGTAAGGATGCTCAATAAGACCAGGCCAATCGCAAGGCCTGAAATCGTCATCACGATCTGGGAAATGATTGGCTTTTCGATATTTTCAGAAGGTATAAGAGCGACTATCTTCCAGTTCAGTTCTGTGGAATTTATGAAAAACACATAATTTTTCTCATTGTTGATATTTACATAGTCAAATCCTTGAACGGAATGAGTAAAAATTTTCATAAAATCTGGGGAATAATCTTTTATGTTTTTAAAAAGCATGTCTTTGCTCAAGCCGGCCAAAACCACTCCATTTCTGTCTGCAAGAATTATCTTCCCATGAGGATTGGTCTTAAAATCTGAAATATAGTTTGTTAAGTTAACCAAGGTTACATCAGCGCCCACGACACCGTAAAATATGCCGTTTTTATCGACAAGAGACCTGACAAAGCCGATGTTGATATCAGACGTTGTAAGAGAGGGGTATGCATCGGTCTTCATCACCTTACCGGGATTATTTTTAGCCAATTTGTACCAGGGGCGGTCTCTCGGGTCATAACGGGTGGGGCGTTCCCGTTTGTGTGACCTGACAAAGCTCCCGTTTTCCCTTCCCATGTAAACTGAATTGACATAAGGGCGTGTAACACTGTAATTATTCAGGATATCAATGATTTTTTGTTCGGATTCCCGGATATTATATTTGTATGTTTTTTCGTCGGCGTTGAGAAAGCTTGTGAAATCGCGGTCATCTCTTGACCGGACAGTTTCGTTTGCCGCCAGGTTATTCACGTCGCTTTCCACCTCGGCAATAAAGGCATTCAGAGAAAAATCAAGATGCTGAAGCTGGTTTAATATATCTTCACGGACCGAACTTAATCTTTCTTTCCAGAGGGTGGAATAGAAAAACACTCCCAGGACAACCATGATCAATATTGTGCTGACGGCGTAGAGGGCTAACAATTTGGTCCGAAGTTTCATTTTGACTTGCCCCCGAATTGACTTTTTTATGGTTATACCTTAACCCGGCTTTGCCGGAGGTATATAAGTATCTTATCCATAACACAATTATTCTGGAACATCAATTGTCATATAGGAGCCTATTGCAAAAGTCCTAAAAAGAGAAGAATTTGTCATTCCCACGAAAGTGGGACACGCAGTGAAGCATAGCGCTATCCACCCTTTTCAGTATGGTGCAAAATTTTCTGGATTCCCGTTTGCACGGGAATGACGACTTTTGAAATTGGCTCATATGACCGGTTCATTTTTGTGAAGCAGGTATTGCAACTCTTGTATTGCGACTCTTGGAGACAGGCTGATTCAGAAAAAACAGTGCAAAGAGATCGACCATGCCAAGATAGCCAATAACAGGGGATTTTTTGCCTTTTGAAAAAACTGCCTTTTGAAAAAAACTTGACACAGAAAAGGAGTAAGTGTATTTTATCCATCAAATGCTGGAAGCAGTGTGTGGGATAAATTTGATGGATATTTAACCGGTCAAGGGAAATATCACAACCGATGGTTTCAACACTCGAAAAAGCACGGCAGGATCCTTCTTCCATGAAGGCGAAAATTCTTGCTGCAGCGCGCAAGGTCTTCGGCGAATACGGTTATCACGGAACCACAACCCGGATGATCGCAAAATCTGTCGGCATCGATATTTCAACTCTGTATTATCACTGGGGAGAAAAAAGGGATCTTTATGAATCCGTTATAATGGATCTCAACGAGGAGATCCGCCAAAAGCTTCTTGAAATCGAGGATAAAGTAAAAGGAAAATCCCTTACCACCCGCCTTGAAATAGCCATAGATGTAATGTGCGATTACCTGTTTTCCAACCCGGAAGTGTCCAATTTCATCCTCTTTCTTTACTTCGGAAAAACAAGAGGCGATTCAAGCCTTAATTTCAAAGTATCCGAATACATATCAAATATTGCAATAGCAATGGGACTTGCCCTCGATAAAAAATATATACCGGTAAAAGCCAAGGCAAGTGTGATTGCGGTCTGGAATTCTGTTTTGAATTTTATTTCAGGAGAAGATTTTTTCAGGCCGATGCTTGATATCGGTCATGATGAATATATCGTTGTGGTAAAAGATACATTAAAGTTTATCCTGATACCGGCTTTTACACAGAAACAAAGCTGACGGCTGAGAAAAAAATCTGATTTTCACACTAAGACACAAAGTCACGAAGAATGACCATTGAATATATTCTGTTTTTTCTTTGTGTGCTCTGTGCTCTCTGTGTGAGAAAATCTTTTTAATAAAAGGAGGATGTATGGCGCTTAATCTTGATGCTCTCGGAAAAAAAATCGGCCCGGTTACCAAGGATTATACATGGAAAGACCCGGTTCTTTACGCGCTTGGTGTCGGCGCCGGCTTTTCCGAGCTTGAATACTGTTATGAAAAAAATCTAAAGGTGATTCCAAGTTTCTCCATCGCCACTATTTTCGAAGTCCTGTCACATATAGGAATAAACTCAAATATGAATCTGGCGGGGATTCTTCACG